>JAGNMH010000090.1 GCA_017991275.1 Acidobacteriota bacterium | reverse complement strand
CGACGCCCGCGCTGCCAGCGGCGAACCTTTCGTTATCCGTTTCAAAGTGCCAGAAGAAGAAGGCGGAAAGACTGAATTCGATGATGCCGTTTTTGGTTTGCAGCAACGCGATTACAACGACATCGAAGACCTTGTCTTGCTGCGCTCTGACGGCCATCCGCTTTACAACCTGTCGGTCGTTGTAGACGACATCAATATGGGAATCACTCACGTTGTGCGCGGACAAGATCACATCAACAACACTCACAAACAGGTTTTGATTTATCAGGCTTTGGGAAAACCCGTGCCGAAGTTCGGCCATCTGCCGCTGATTCTGGCTCCGAACAAAGGCAAGCTTTCAAAGCGCAAACACGGAGAAATCGTCAGCGTCACGACTTACCGCGACAAAGGTTTTCTGGCCGATGCTTTCGTCAATTTTCTGGTGCTCTTGGGCTGGTCGCCCGCCGGTAGTTCAGGCACAGAAGGGTTGGAGTTTTTTTCGCGTGATGATTTGAGTAAGTTGTTTTCGCTCGAAGGCATTCACAAATCGAACGCCGTGTTTAACTTCACGGAAGGCGACGAGCGCAACTGGACGGATCAAAAAGCTTTGTGGATGAATTTCGAGTACATCAAAACCTGGCCTCTGGAAAAGTTGTTGCCGCTGATCAAACCCGAATTGCAAAAAGCCGCTTTGTGGAATGACGCATACGAAACAGAACAGCGCGCCTGGTATGAACACACGATCAACCTTGTCCGCGAACGCGCGCGAACTCTGCTGGATTTTGCCGCGCACGGTCGCCCGTACTTCGTGGACGACATCAGCTTCGAGTTTGAAGAAGCGGCGGTGAAAAAGAATCTGCAAAAAGACCCGGCGCTGAAAATTTTGCTGCCGGGACTTGCTGATCGTTTTGCGACTCTGGCGGATTTCAACCACGACGCAGTTGAAGCCGCTTTGCGCAGCTTCGCTGAAGAAAAAGGCGTCAAGCCAGGTCTGCTGATTAACGCCACTCGAACGGCTCTGACAGGTCAATCCGTTGGTCCAAGCCTGTTTGAGCTTGTTCTGGTCGTCGGCCAAAAACGCGCAGTCGAAAGACTGAAACACGCGGCAGAACTAATTGTTTAGAGTGCCAGCTTTAGCTGGCGACGGCGGCTTCAGCCGCCCCAGTGCGGCTGAAGCCGCCGCTTGCGGCCTGAAGGCGGTACTCTGAACACATTCTCAATTGAACTATGAACTTAAAAAACAAAGTCGCAGTCGTCACCGGAGGCGCGATGGGAATCGGTCGCGCTTTGTGCCAACGCTTTTCCGCTGAAGGGGCCAGCGTTGTCGTCGCCGACCGGGAAATCGAAAAAGCCGAAGCCGTCGCCGCTGAAGTAGGCGGCCTGGCGGTCAAAACAGATGTCAGCATCGAAGCCGACATCATCAATCTGGTTGAACAAGCCAACGCCAAGTTCGGTCAGATTGATTTGTTTTGCTCGAACGCCGGAATCGGCGGAATGCCCGGCGGCGCAGAAGTCACCAACGAAGCCTGGGCGGAAATTTTCGGCATAAACGTGATGGCTCACATTTACGCTGCGCGCGCAGTGTTGCCGCAGATGCTTCGGCGCGGCGAAGGTTATCTGCTGCAAACGGCGTCGGCTGCCGGGTTGCTGACTCAAGTAGGCTCGGCTCCTTATTCTGTCACCAAACACGCGGCGGTTGCGTTTGCTGAATGGCTTTCGATTACTTATGGAGACAAAGGCATCAAGGTTTCCTGCTTATGCCCGCAAGGTGTGCGAACGCGAATGTTGCTGGGCGAAGACGGCAAGGGCGAAAACTTTCTGGTCGAAGGTTCGGTTTCGCCTGAAGAAGTGGCGGAAATCGTTGTAGTTGGTTTGGCGGAAGAAAAGTTCCTGATCCTGCCGCACCCTGAAGTCGCCGAATACATTCAACGCAAGGCTGGCGATTACGACCGCTGGATTCGCGGCATGCGGCGGCTGCAAGCGAAAGTTTTGTAATAAAGTCAGTACAGCGACTGGTAAGAAGCGGGTTTCTATAAGGTAAAGCCCGCTTCTTACCGTGCGCTGTACTGACTTTTTGGCTTTACGGGAAGATGCCGAGTTCACCATAAGCCCGCGCGACTTTTTCGATGGCATCCAAAAATGCCGCCGTGCGCAGGTCTGGAATTCTGGAATCACTTTTCCAGAGTTCACGCAGCCGCTGGTAAGAAACCACCATCGTGTCTTCCAAACCTGAGTTGACGAAATCCAGTTCGTCCGGCCCTTTGGTGGCAAGTTTCAATTGATCCTCGTTGAATGAGCGTCCGGTCAGAACTTCCATCATGTGAATCAAGCGCATCTCACTTGCCTGTTCATAGCGTTTGCCCATTCGCCCAACGCGAACATGCGACAGATTCTTCAGCCATTCAAAATAAGAAACGGTCACGCCTCCGGCATTGGCGTAAACATCGGGAACAATCAACATGCCTTTCTTCATCAGAATCGCTTCCGCTCCGGGAGTCATTGGGCCATTTGCGCCCTCGACAATAATTCTGGCTTGAATCCGGTCGGCGTTATCTTCGGTAATCTGGTTTTCCAATGCCGCCGGTATCAGCGCGTCGCATTCCAATTCTAGTGCCTCCGCACTGTTCGCGATATTGGTTGCGCCAGGGAAATTCAGAATAGAGCCGGTGGCTTTGCGATGTTTGAAAACTTCCTCTTCATTTAACCCTTTAGGGTTCATGATTGCGCCTTCGTATTCGGCGATTGCGATTATGACTGCGTCACCTTCTTCGCGGCAGAACTTGGCGGCGTGATACCCGACGTTACCCAACCCCTGAACAACTACGCGCTTGCCTGCGATTCCTGGGTTTAACCCTAAAGCCTTCATGTCTTCTGCGTGAGCACAAGCTTCGCGCAAGGCGTAAAAAACGCCTCGACCAGTCGCTTCGCGGCGTCCGCGAATTCCGCCTTGCGATAGTGGTTTTCCGGTCACACAACCAATCGCGTCAATCTGTCCGGGGTTCATCGCCGAGTAGGTGTCTGCAATCCAGGCCATTTCGCGTTCGCCGGTTCCATAATCCGGCGCGGGAACGTCAACACCCGGGCCGATGAAATTCTTCTTCGCCAGTTCATGAGTGTAACGGCGCGTGATGCGTTCCAATTGATCCGGCGTGTATTTTTTGGGATCAATCTGAATTGCGCCTTTGGCTCCGCCGAACGGAACGTCAACGATGGCGCATTTGTAAGTCATCAAGGCAGCCAAAGCCTTTACTTCGTCTTCGTTGACTTCGGGCGCGTAACGAATTCCGCCTTTGGTCGGCAATTTGTGATGACTGTGTTCGACGCGCCAAGCCTTGATGACTTCGACGCTGCCATCCGGGTGTCGGAGCGGAAACTCAAAGTGGTAAACACTGTTGCAATGTTTGATCTGATCCAACAACCCTTTTGGGTGATTGGTCAAAGCCGCGGCTCGATCAACATAATCGAGCACATTCTGAAAAAAACTAGCGTGAGCTGTCATACACTCTCCCTTTAGTTGATGGAATATTGATCGTCATTTTTATCTCTACAGGGCAGGCATTATAGCTGGCTGAAAGAATTGCGAAATGGCTTTGTAAACAATGTTTTCAAGGCCGGAAGGTCAAACCAGTTGTCTTTTGTGAAACCGTAAAACATCAAGGATTAACCGTTTCATTAACCGGCAAAGAACGCGCGCTTTCGTTGCCATAAACATCAACAGCCGCGATTTGGTAAAAATACTGTTTGCCAACCTGGACACGATCATCACGGAATGACGCCGTCTTATGAAGCTGCGCAGTAAGTTTTATCCACTGCGCTGGCGGGGTCTGCGCGGATTCGGCACGATAAATGTTGTAACCGGCGACGTCTGTTTCCTGATTCAACGGCCAAAACAAACTGACAATTCCTCCAATTGAAGCAATCGTCACGGGGTTTGGAGCAACGGGTGGGAAAGTGTCTTTCGGCGTGTGGGCGAAAGACGCACTTTCATTGCTTTCAATCGCAGTTGTCAGGCTTGGGCTGCCGGGTAGCAACGACAGGGCGCGAACCGTGTATTGATACCCCGTTCCGAATGCAAAATTACGGTCGGTAAAGCGTGTTTCGGTCAAAGGCTGAGCATTGAGCTTGACGACCGAATCTCCTGTGCGGCGATAAAGGTTGTAAGCCGCCACGTTAGCCGGTGTAGTTCCGCTTTCGTTTGCGGCGGGCGCTGACCAGCTTAAATCAATCTGCTTTTCCTGCTGAGCAATCTTCAAATCCACGGGCGGCAAAGCCAGATCGAAGAGCGGAGCAATCACCGCATAATTGGAAAAATCCGCCGCCTGCCCGACCTGATTGACCAACCGGACGGCGTAACGATACCGCTGATTCCGCGTAGTGCTTTTCAGATCAAGCGCGTCACGGTAATTGATGGTCGAGTTTTTTTCAGGAATTTGATCTATCGAAGTAATCAGGCTGGCTCTTGCCGAAAAACTTTCGACAGTGACGCCTTGCGGATCGCTGGCCGATTCAACCAACCGGTAAACGTCAATTCGCTGGGGTTTTGAGGAACGCGCGACTTTCAGCGGAAAGCTCAAAATCAATTCGGTTCCCTGCTGAGCAACTTGCAACTCCTGGACAATCAGCGGAGCGCGCGGAGTCGGCGGTATCGGATCGCCAATTTTGCCGCAGCCACTGAGGAAGTAGACAGTAGACAGTAGACAGTAGGCAGTAGCGAAGAACTTACCCCTTGCTACCCAACTCCCAACTCCCAACTCCCAACTCCTTTTAGAGGATGTAACGACTGAGGTCTTCATTCTTGACGATGTCTGTGAGCATCTTTTGAACATAAGCCGCGTCAATCACTTGATTTTTTTCAACCAGGTCTGGGCCTTCAAATGAAATTTCATCCAGGACTTTTTCCAGAATTGTGTGCAAACGTCGAGCGCCAATGTCTTCGGTGGTTTCATTGACCTTAAAGGCAAAGTTGGCCAGTTCGTCAATTGCGTCTTCGGTAATATCCAGTTGAATGCCTTCTGTTTCCAGCAAGGCTTTGTACTGTTTGGTCAGAGCGTTTTTGGGCTCGGTCAGAATGCGTTTGAAATCATCTATGGTCAGCGGCTGCAATTCGACGCGAATCGGAAAACGGCCTTGCAGTTCAGGGATTAAGTCCGAAGGTTTTGAAACATGAAAAGCTCCGGCGGCAATAAACAGAATGTGATCGGTGCGAACCATTCCGTATTTGGTGTTGACTGTCGTGCCTTCGACAATCGGCAAAATGTCTCGCTGCACGCCTTCGCGTGAAATGTCCGGGCCGTGACCACCTTCGCGCCCGGCGATCTTGTCAATTTCGTCCAGAAAAATGATGCCTGAAGATTCAACCCGCTCCAGCGCCACCCGGGCGACGGTTTCCATATCAATCAGCTTTTGCTCTTCTTCGGACATCAGATATTCCATCGCTTCGGCGACGGTCATCTTGCGGGTCTTGGTTTTTCCGCCGAACAAACCGGGCATCATATCTTTCAGGTTCACGTCCATCTCTTCGACGCCCTGATTGGTAATAATCTCAAAGGATGGGAAGTTTCGTTCGCGGACTTCCATTTCGACGATACGGCTGTCCAGACGGCCATCGCGCAATTGAGCGCGCAACTTTTCTCGCGTCCGGTTGTAAGTTTCTTGAGCCGCGCTGGGCGTGTCTTCGATCTGGTCAATCGCCGAATCAAAAAAGTCGGGCGAAGCCACAGCCGTTGACTTGCTTGGCGGCAACAGCAAATCCAGAATTCGTTCTTCGACGTTCTGCGCGGCTTTGTCTTCGATCTCGACAATCTTTTCTTCGCGCACCAAATCAACAGAGATTTCAGCCAGGTCCCGAATCATTGATTCGACATCACGCCCAACGTAACCGACTTCGGTGAACTTGGAAGCTTCGACTTTCAAAAACGGGGACGAAGACAGCCTGGCCAGCCGTCTGGCGATTTCAGTCTTACCGATGCCGGTCGAACCGATCATGATGATGTTCTTGGGCATCACGTCCTGAGCCATATCAGGCGGCAGTTTCTGGCGGCGAACGCGGTTCCTCAGTGCAACGGCCACGGCGCGTTTGGCCGCGTTCTGCCCGATAACATGCTTGTCCAACTCGGCTACGATCTGACGCGGAGTCAGCGAATCCAAGCCGCCAGGCTCTTCAAGATTACCTTTTAGATAAACAACCATAATTCAATTGAGGATTGTGGATTGCGGACTGCGGATTGAAGAGCCTTAAACTCCGCAATCCGAAATCCGAAATCCGAAATCATCAGAGTTCCTCGATCACTAAATTTGAATTGCTGTAAATGCAGATTTCGCCTGCGATTTTCATCGCTTCTTCGGCAATCTGTCGTGCAGAAAGTTCCGTGTTGCGAACCAGTGCGCGAGCAGCCGCCAGCGCATAAGGGCCGCCCGAACCGATACTGACAATACCGTCGTCGGGTTCGATCACATCGCCGTTGCCGCCAATAACCAGAGTGCTGGTCGGGTCTGAAACCAGCAACAGGGCTTCCAGATTCCGCATCATTTTATCGGTGCGCCAGTCTTTGGCCAGTTCGACGGCAGCGCGATTTAACTGGCCGTGAAACTGTTCCAGCTTGGTTTCAAAACGCTGAAACAGAGCGAAAGCATCGGCGCTGGCTCCGGCAAAACCGGCCAGGACTTTGTCACCGTAAAGGCGGCGAACTTTGCGCGCGCCGGATTTCATTATCGTGTCGCCCATCGTCACCTGACCGTCTCCGGCAATGACGACTTTGCCATCTCGGCGCACGGCCAGAATTGTAGTGCTGCGAATTTGCGGCTGTCCGCCGCGCGAATTGCTATTTGGATGCAAGGGATATGGCATGGCTAGGACTATAGCTATCGCTTGCAAGCAGTGTCAAGAATGGCTTCAAATACGGCGCTCTAGCGGGGCAACAGCTTATGCGCCGACAACCGACAGTCGCGCACAACTTTGTTTCATTCCTAACAACTCAAAGGAAATTGTCATGCAACCTTGTCTGCTCATTGGGCTACTGCTGTTTGCCCTTTCGTTCCCAACTTCAGTACAAACGACTAAACGATTTGATCTGGTGGTTTACGGCGGCACTGCGAGCGGAGTCATGACAGCCGTTTCTGCCGCCCGCGAAGGTTTGAATGTCGCGCTGTTGGAACCCACCAAACATATTGGCGGCATGGTCACAGGCGGATTGAGCCGAACCGACTTCGGCAAGAAGGAAGTCATCGGCGGCATCGCGTTGGAGTTTTACCAACGCGCAGGCAAAAAGTACGGGCGCGAAATCGAATGGATGCCCGAACCTCGCGTTGCCGAAGCCGTCCTCAACGAAATGATCGTCGAAGCCAAAACCGTCACCGTCTTTCTGAATCATCGCTTGAAGGAAAAAGACGGCGTGAAAAAGCAGGGTCTGCGCGTGACTGAAATCAAGATGGAAAACGGCGCGCGCTTCGCTGGCTCAATCTTCGCCGACGCCAGTTACGAAGGCGATTTGATGGCCCAAGCCGGAATCAGCTTCACCTGGGGGCGCGAATCGTCGGCGCAATACGGCGAATCGCTGGCCGGCGTCAGGCCCAAAGACCGCAACCATCAATTCGATTTTGCGGTGTCAGCTTACGACGCGAACAAACGCCACCCGTCTGGAAGACAGTTGCTGCCGGAAATTCAAAAAGAACCTCGCGGAGAAGTCGGCGCAGCCGACCGCAAAGTTCAGGCTTACAACTTCCGCATGATTCTGACCAACGATCCCGCCAACCGGATTCCGTTCGCCAAACCGCCGAGTTATGACGCCAAACGGTTTGAATTGGCAGCGCGGTGGCTGACAGGTCTGGTCAAAGAAAAAGGCCGCGCGCCGCGAATGAACGAAGTCCTGTTGCCAGCGCAAATCGCCGGAAAGCAAAAATGGGACTTCAACAATCGCGGAGCCTTTTCGACGGATTACATCGGCAAGAGTTGGGATTACCCGAACGCCAGTTACAAACGCCGAGCCGAAATCTGGCGGGATCACAAACGTTACACCGAAGAACTCTTTTACTTCCTCACGACTGACCCGCGAGTGCCAAAAGAAACTCAGGCGGAAATCGCTCAATTTGGCATCGCCAAAGACGAATTCACCGACAACGGCAACTGGCCTTATCAGCTTTACGTCCGCGAAGCCCGGCGTCTGGTTGGCGATTTCGTCGTCACTCAAAAAGACATTCAGACTGAATTGACCAAACCCGACGTGATTGCGATGGGTTCTTACAACAGCGATTCGCACAACGTGCAACGTTACGTTACGCCCGAAGGTAACGCCCAAAACGAAGGCAACATGGAAGTCTCCGTCACGCCGTATCAAATCCCGTATCGCATCTTGCTGCCGAAAAAATCAGAAGCGACAAACCTGTTTGTGCCGGTCTGTTTTTCCGCCAGCCACGTGACTTATTCGACGCTGCGAATGGAGCCGCAATACATGATGATCGGACAGGCGGCGGGTATCGCGGCGAAGATGGCGATTGAAAACAAAACCTCGATTCAAGAGATCAACACAAAGCAATTGGGCGACAAGCTGAGAAGCCTGGGCGCGGTCTTTGAATGGAAGAAGTAACGGTTTCACTTTCTTCGTCCCAGCGGGACGGTTGACATTCAAGACAGTATCTACATTCAAATGTCCCTACGGGACAACCAGACTGAGCAGTTACGATTGGAAAAAGCCTGAGACAAGCAAATGAACAACACTGACAATTCAATTTCTCGACGAACTTTTCTCGGCGTCGCCAGCGCAGCATCGTTGGTTGCGTTCAACGTTGAAGCCGCCGCTGCCGAATACGACTTGTGCATTTACGGCGGAACCGCCGCCGCAGTCACCGCCGCAGTTCAAGCCAAGCTGATGGGCAAAACCGTCATCATCGTTTCGCCGGACAAACATCTGGGCGGGCTTTCCGGCGGTGGGCTTGGCTTCACCGACACAGGCAACAAAGCCGTCATCGGCGGTCTGGCGCGGGAATTTTATCACCGCGTCTGGCAGTACTATCAAAAGCCTGAAACCTGGCGCTGGGAACGACGCGAACAGTTCGGCAACAAAGGCCAGGGCACGGTCGCTCTGGACGGCGAAAACCGCACGATGTGGATTTTCGAGCCACACATAGCCGAAGCCGTCTTTGAAGATTTCATACGCGAATACAAAATCCCAGTCGTTCGCAACGAATGGCTGAACCGTAAAAACGGGGTGAAGAAATCTGGCGCGAATATCGTTTCGATTAAAACCCTGAGCGGCAAAACCTACGCCGCAAAGATGTTCATTGACGCCACTTACGAAGGCGATTTGATGGCCGCCGCCGGAGTCAGTTATCACGTAGGCCGCGAAGCCAGCAGCGCTTACAACGAACAATGGAACGGCGTCCAAACCGGAGTTCTGCATCACCGCCATCATTTCGGCGCGGTCAAAGAAAAGATCAGCCCGTACTGGATTCCAGGCGATCCCAAAAGCGGAGTGTTGCCCAGAATTTCAACCGCTCCGCCGGGCGAATACGGCGCGGCGGACAATAAAGTCCAGGCTTACTGCTTCCGCATGTGCCTGACCGACAAGGCTGAAAATCGAGTTCCCTTCCCAAAACCTGCAGGTTACGACGCAAAGCAATACGAATTGTTGTTACGGATTTTTCAGGCTGGCTGGCGCGAGACCTTTCAGAAATTCGACCGCATACCGAACGGCAAAACCGACACCAACAACCACGGCCCGTTCAGCACGGACAACATCGGCTTCAATTACGATTACCCCGGCGCCAGTTACGAACGCCGCAGAGCGATCATCCTGGAACACGAGCAATACCAGAAAGGCTGGCTCTATTTCATCGCCAACGATCCGCGCATTCCTAAAGACGTGCAAGAAGAGTTTCGCAAATGGGGTTTGGCGCGCGACGAATTCAAAGACAACGGCAACTGGCCTCATCAGATTTACGTCCGCGAAGCTCGTCGTATGATCGGCGCTTATGTCATGACGGAAAATGAATTGCTGAAAAAACGGCCTACGCCGGATTCGGTGGGAATGGGTTCTTACGGCATAGATTCGCACAACATCCAACGCTACATAATCGGCAATGGCGCGGACGCTTACGTCCAAAACGAAGGCGACATCGGAGTTTCAACCAACGGCCCGTATCAAATTGCTTATGGCTCGCTGGTCCCGAAAAAAGGCCAGGCAGACAATCTGCTGGTTCCGGTTGCAGTATCCAGTTCGCACATTGCTTTTGGCAGCATTCGCATGGAGCCGGTGTTTATGATTCTGGGTCAGTCGGCGGCAACGGCTGCGGTAATGGCGATTGACGGCAAGCTGGCTGTGCAGGATGTGCCTTACGCGAAATTGCGAGAGCGGATGTTGCAGGACAAACAGGTTCTGGAAGTCAGCGGCGCAGCAAAATAATCGCAATCAGTCTTCCATCTCGACTTCAATCAAATCGTGGCTCTGTTTTGGAGTTCTGCCCAGAATCAGCCAGGCGGTTGGCACGATGACCAAAACCATTCCAAGCAGCGAAACCACATTCAGTGCATGGTTCCAAAACAACACATCGAAGACCAAACCGAAAAGGATTTGCGACAAAGCTACCACCGAAATTTTTGAAGCGTGGCCTTTGGCAAAGGCCTGTGTCATTCCGATTTGCCCGGCTACGCCAGCCATGCCGACCAGCACCAGCAACATCAATGTAAACTTGTCGCTCAACTGAGCCGAATAATCTTTGCGATTCGTCACCAGCAGAAACAGCGTCGTAGCCACGCTGGCCACGCCGGAAAAGTGAACGACGATGGCGCGTGGGTCAATGTGCTGCAAACGGTTCAGGCCGAGCATTGCAATGGAAGTGCAAAAGGCTCCGCACAACGCCATCAGACAGGCGAACTTACCGTCTTGAAAATGCGGCTGCTGAATCAGCACGATGCCGATGACGCTGATCAAAACAGCAGCGACGATTCCCGGCGTAGGTTTTTGCTTGAACACCAACCACAGAAACAGCGTCACCCAGATCGGAGCCGTATTCATCAGCGTCAGCGTGTCTGAAACCGGCAGATGCGCCAGAGCATAAAAGTTGCACAGCATCCCCGTGCTGCCCGCCAAAGATCGCACCCACAGAGTCCGCGACCCGAACAAAACCAGTTTGACGCCGAACAGTTTGGCAATTACCAAGGCAAAACATAACGCCACCGCTGCGCGAGCCACCACCACCAATTGCCAGTCGCAACGTCCGCCCGCCAGATGACTGACCGCAGCCATCACCGCAAACGCCAACGACGCCCAGAGCATGTGAAAGTAAGCAGTTCTATCAACCGCGTGTGATTCGTTCGGTTTCACTGAGACTTCACCTTCGTGAAATCGAATTCGGCGGGTTGAGGCTTGTCAACGCTCAGCGGTTGTGTGTCGCCAGCTTCGGCCTGTTTTTTCTTCAACAACTCCGTCATTCGCTCAAGCTGTTTGGCGAATTTCGGATTGGCTGAAAGGTCTTTCAGTTCCGAAGGGTCGGTTTGCAGATCGAACAATTGTCTTTTGTTGATTTGCGGGTAAA
>JAGNMH010000089.1 GCA_017991275.1 Acidobacteriota bacterium | reverse complement strand
CTATTGGGGTTGAGTTTTTGGGAGAAGCCTCCCTCTGAAATCTTTCTCGCGCATGTATGTAAAAGAACTGTATTGTTTGGGCAAAAAGCTGACTTTCTCGCGTCCATCCGCCGAATCTATGCGAAAGGTCTGAGACGTTACGACCAATTCTTTACCCTCCAACGTTCCAATTCTAAAAGGGAAATTTAGGCGATAAATGCCCGCAGCGTTCGGCCCCGGCGTATTGGTTGACGGCGCTAGAGCGACCTTAATCTTATCTCCGAATCTGATGGTTGTTGGAAAAGGCGCTCGGCGGAGCGGGCAAGATGCTGTATTGATCCACTGATCTTTCTCCAGCTTTTGCAAATAGACCATGGTGCAATATGACTTCATATCGAAGCTTACTATTGGCGTCTCAAGGTTGTTAGTGATAACGGCGGTGATGACCTCTCTCTGATTGTACTTGGATTTGTCAGGAGCAATGGTCACTGGCGTGGGTTCGATTGAGAGAACCTCGTTATTACTCAGGCTGGAACGGAAGCGGGGCGGCAGGGACTGATGTGCAACTACAACAGATTTCATCAGGCCGCCAGCCAAGCCAATCAATAGCGTTGCCGTGACTGCCAGCCAGACGACCTTTACGTTGAGTGGATATGAAATTCGCACGGCATGTTCTCCGAGGCGAGTTGGACAAACGTACAGCCTGCCAAAACAAACTCCCCGCGCAGAAGCTTGATCGCTGACTGAAGCTTGGTGTCTTCAGTATTAAGTTGAGGACGATGAGGACATCGCCCGTGAATTCGTTTTTGTAGAAAAGTTGTTCGCAGACCGTAGCGGACTTTCGAGTAAAACATGAGGCGAACCAAGTCCGATTACGCGGCGGAGTATCGCCGCAATGTGTTTCTTTTGCAAGATTTCGGGAGGATATTTTGTGGGTCTTTTCCTAGATTTAAAATTGACACCCGGTGAGCAAGAAAAGGCCGGAATCAAAATTCCGGCCCTTGGGTCAACACAAAAACTCCCTGGCTAACATGTTGGAATGAAGATAGGAATTATGATTGCAGCGGTGTTTGTCAGTGTCAGCGCGTGCAAATTATGTCCCTGATTGAACGCGCTGGAACTCGCGTTGGTGTTTGGGTTGTAGTTTATGACAGAGCCAAAGACGCCTGAAGATTCATCCAGAGTCCAGAATTTCAGCCAGCCTGTGCTGCCGGACGGAATTACTCTGGTGAATGGGGTGAACGTTCGCGGAAAACCGTTCGACAGAGTCGCGCGAAACTGACAACCAAAGCCTCCCGTGAAGCTGAAGCCGATTTCAGAATCGTTGTATAGCAATCCTGTAATCGGGCCCACGCCTGCGCCGCCAAATGAGAAATGTCCGCCTAACCGGTTAACTATCAACATTAGCGAGTTGCCGTCATTAGGGCTGGGGATGTTGTCTATTGCCACCAGACGCGGCATTCGATTGTAGGTGATTCCATCGAACGGCAAAAACGAAGTCGTAACATTCGGATTCGTGCCGCCAGGATTCGTAGCCAAGGCAGCGATTGAATACGCAGCCAGATTGGCTTGATGCCCGGACGTGAATTTGACGAATTCGTCGCCAATTAACTCATTGAACTTCTTAGGCAAACCGGTTGCCCTTTCAACAGCCACAATCACCAGATAACCGCTGTTGCCCGGATCGAAATCCGAAGCAAGAAGGGAAGTCGTCTGGTTGGCAGTCAAACACAGAAACACGTCCAACACCTGACATCCATTATCTATGGCGAAGACATGCACCGTGGCGTCTTCGGATGCCGAAGTATTGGTAATGTTAATACGTGCGTTCTGGCCGGCGGGATTTGTAGCTTCAGAACTGTAGATCGGAAACAGAAGTATTGAGCCTGCTTTTTGGTCACTCACTTCAGCATCGTCGGGGTATGTATTTCCAGGCAATGGAGCAGAGTTGACCACATTACGCTTGGATTCATCTTGTACTTGAGCGATTGCGACAGAATTTAGCAGCGCGAAGGCAAAGATTAACCCAACAAAAAGCAATACTTTATTCTGGCAAAGGGTGTGAGCACGAGAGGCCGTTAGTTTATGGGTAGTTCGCATTTGATTTCTCCTTGTTAAACAATTTAGCTGATTGCGCTGCCGAACACCGTTACCATTGAAGACGTTATGCTGAAACCTGCGCAATTTATAGAGTTTTAGATTATCCGTAGGCAAAAGAAACCACATAATCCACCCGTATATTAGGTGTCTGCTGGTGAATTGATCGCGGATAATCGTTGAAGGATGGTCAAACCCTTGCCATTAGCTAATGAGGAGGCAAGGCTTCAACCACGGGATGGAGTATACGTACAGGCCTCAAAACCTGCAAAGGTTTTTCATTGGCTGTCAAAAATTGTCCTACAGCTTGGCTTAGTTTTTCACGAAATCAGGTCTGATGTCATAAAGAAATGGCAATCGGTTGCGATAATCAAGCAACGAATCCAAATCCACCTCAGTTTCGATCCAACCTTCTTCGCTTCCAGCGTCAGCCAGCAGTTTTCCACTAGGGTCAAAAATAGAGCTTCGACCAGAATGATAAAGCTTAGGATCGTTGCCGCAGCGGTTCACGCCAATTACATAGGCCTGGTTTTCAATCGCACGGGCTTTCAGCAGCGTCAACCAGTGATCTACGCGAACGTCCGGCCAACTGGCGATGACAGTAATCAGGTTGGCTCCGCGCAAGGCGGCTCTACGAAAAAGTTCGGGGAAACGCAGGTCGTAACAGATGAAACAGGCGACGGTGAAATCCTGCCAATTGAACAGGCAAACATCTTTGCCCGCGACGTAAGCGGCTTTTTCTCCACCCAGCGTGAACGGTTGCAGTTTGCAGTACCGAGCGATTTCTACGCCTTCGGGCGAATAGACAACGGATTCATTACGGCCAAGTCCACTGGCGTCTTTGGTCACGACTCCGCCGAGCAGAAAGACTTTGTGTTCGGCGGCTGTGCGCGAAAGAAAGTCCTGAGTTTCTTGCGTGTCGCTGTCGTGAATGGCCGCAACGTTCATACTGAATCCCGAAGCGAACATCTCGGCTATGACAACCAGCGAACCGGCTTCGGGTTTGGCGCGATGCAGCAGTGCGGTGATCTTGTCGTGATTTGGGGCTTTGTTTTCCCAGACGGAATCAATCTGCAATCCATAAATTTTCATTTCTAAAACTCCATGTTTCTTTCGACAGGATTTACGGGATTGAACAAGATTGAGGAATTTGATCAGGAGTTTTGCGTTTCATCCTGTGAATCTTGTGAATCCTGTCGGATGTTTTTTCGGTCTCAACTCAAGATTGTTTTGATGCCTTTGACCAGACGGCCAACACCTTCGGTTACGGTTTCGCGTTGTAAGGCTCCATAAGCCACGCGCAGGTAACAGCCGCTTTCCATTCCAAACGCCGATCCGGGAATTGCGGCTACTCGGTGTTCCTTGACCAGCCGTTCGACCAAAGCCAGCGGCTTCAATTCGCTATTCAACTTCAGGAAAAAGTAAAACGCTCCATCGGAAGGCGGGATTACTGCAAAGTCTTTTAGCTGTTCAAGCTCAGTCAAAACCAGTTGACGGACTTCGGCCAATTGTTCGACTTTCTGATGACAGTAACTCGCGCCGACTTTCATCGCTCCGGCTGCCGCGAACTGAGAAACCACCGGCGGGCAAATCAAAATCGTGTCCTGAATTTTGTTCACCGCCGAAAATAAATGTTCGGGGATGACCATAAAGCCTATGCGCCAACTGGCGAAGCCATAAGCTTTGGACAGCGAATACAGCGAGATTGTGTGTTCGCTCGCTCCCGCAATCGAACCCGGCGAAAAGTGCTTGGCGTCGTCGTAAGTGAAGTATTCGTAGGCTTCGTCGTGAATGTGGTAAATGCCGCGCGCTCGGCAGAGTTCATTGACTTCACGCAATGTGGCTTCGGGATAAACGGCTCCGGTCGGATTGTTTGGCGAAATCGTGACCACTGCGCGAGTCCGTTCGGTTATGGCTTCGGCAATCAGCTTTGGTTGCAACTGATAGTTTTCGTCAGTCGGAACCAGAACCGGGCGGCAATTCGCCATCGTGATTGCCATCTCATGGTTGAAGTAATACGGCGTTTGCAAAATGACTTCGTCGCCAGCGTCGGCTATGGCCAGCAGGGCATTGATAAAAGCCATGTTGCCTCCGGCGGTGACGACGATGCGCCCATTCTGGGAGCCCTTCAGGTCAATGCCATTTTCGTTATGGAGCTTGGCTTCGATCTGTTCCAGCAGCGCGGGGATTCCGTAAACAGCCTGGTACTTATGCTGAGACGGATCAGCCAGCATCGCGCCGATTTGATCGAAAGCTTCAGGCGGCGGCGGATACCAGACGACTCCCTGACCCAGCGAGATTGTGCCAGGATGTTGGCGGATCAACTCACCGACGACTGGAATGATCGGTGTTTGAACGGATTGAATTCGGAATGACTCTTTCATCTTGGTTTTTTTCGTCCACGAAGTCACACGAAGGAGGCACGAAGAAGAGGAAAAACTTTAGACAGGATTTACAGGATTCAACAGGATGAAAAATTTGATTGAGTCACAGAGACAATCCTGTCCAATCTTGTAAATCCTGTCTACTTTCTTTCTTCGCCTTTCTTCGTATGCCTTAGTGGACGAGATTTCATTTCCCCTGAAGTTTTTTCCAGGCTTCGACGTAGCGTTTGGTTTTGTCGTTCGCTTCGTTCCATTTCGGAGTTTCGGGGCTGTTGGCAATCATCGTCAGAGCCAGCGCAACCATTCGGTTGGTTTTGGCCAGATTCGGGTAATTGATCTTGTCCCAATGGTCGCCGACTTTGTGGTAATCGGGAAAGATGAACGCCACGCAGAGCGTATGCGCTGGAACCCCGGCGTTGGCCATCATTTGGTTGTCGCTGCGGCTAAAAAACGAATCGCTGTTTTTTTCGTGTTTGTAAACGTTGATGCCGGTCAGTTCGCCAGCTTTTTTGAAGATCGGTCCCATATCGGAGTAATCAAATCCCGTCAGCGTAGCCGTGTTGGTTTTGTCGCCTTCGGTGTCGTCGGTGCGGCCAACGTGTTCAAGGTTCACGTCGGCGATGGTTTTTGCCAGCGGGAAAGCAGGATGGATGCCGTAATACCGTGAACCGAATCCGCCGCGCTCTTCGCCATAAAACGTCGCAAAGATGATGCTGCGTTTCGGCGGAGTTTTCATTTTGGCCAGCGCCGAAGCCAGTTCGATGACCGACACTGTTCCACTGCCATCGTCGTTGGCTCCGTTGTTAATCAAATCGGTTCCGGCCATTCCCGAATTGATGCCGATGTGATCGTAATGCGCCGTCACCATTACGTAAGTGTCTTTCAACACCGGATCAGAGCCGCGCAGCACGGCTACGACATTGCTGGTTTTGAACGACAGAGTTTCTTCTTTATTGTTGGCAGTTGGTTGGTCACCAACGGGCAGAGTTTTGGTGATGATTCCAGCCTGAGTCAGTTGTTCAACCTGAGCCGCGCGCAGTCGCATTTTCAGCGAACCGTCTTTGGTGGCGGCGTCAAAGAAGTCGCCGTTCTTTGCTCCCAACACCCAGACGGCGGTTTGGAAAAAGCTTTTTTCGCCTTTGTCGTTGGCGTCGCCTGCGGGTTCCAAACCTGCGCGGCGAAATTGCGAGGCGATGTATTCCGCTGCAATGTCCAATCCACGCGAAGGCGTCGCCCGGCCTTCCAGCGCGTCCGAAGCGATGAACGACAAATTGCCGCGCAGCGAATCTTCTGAAATTCGATCCAACGCCGTTTGAACTTCAGGTTCGATCGCTGATAAAGCCTGTTTGGCCGGTTTCGTTTTGGCTATCGGTTTTCGCTTCGGCTTGGCCTGTTGCGAAGAAGCCTGAAGCGCAAAGCCAGCCAACAACAGAATAATAAAAATGCCGCGCGCGGCTGAAGAAATCGCCACGCGCGGAAAATTGTAGTGAGTCATAACTTTTGCCTTTGAATGTAGGGCAGGTTTTCCAACCTGCCGAAGCTTTGCCAGTGTGAGTGTCAGGGCAAATTGGAAAATCTGCCCTAAGTCAAACTAGACCATCGGTTTGTCGAAGCTGTCCGACCAGACATAAGCGTCAATCACGGCCTGTTCGCCTTCTTTGCCGGGACGGGAGTTGCCATGCTCCATGCCTACGACGCCGGTGAAACCTTTGGAGTGGATGTGTTTGAAGATGTTGCGGTAATTCATTTCGCCAGAAGTCGGCTCTTTGCGTCCGGGATTGTCGCCGACCTGGAAGTACGCGACTTCGCTGTAAGCCAGGTCAATGTTCGGGATGATGTTTCCTTCGGTAATTTGCTGGTGGTACATATCGTAAAGAATCTTGACCGAAGGACTGTTGACCGCGCGGCAAATTGAATAGCCCTGGCTGATTTTGTTCAGGAACAGCTTCGGATGATCCTTACGAGTGTTGAGCGGTTCCATGACAATTACCAATCCGGCTTTTTCGGCAATTTCGGCGCAACGGCGAAACATATCAATCACGCTGGCGGTCTGGTAATCCCAATCCAGGCGTTCGTCGTGACAACCGGGGACGACCGTACACCATTTGGCGTTGATGCGTTTGGCGACTTCGACGGCGTTTCGCATGTCTTTCAGAATTGGTTCGCGCAATTCAGGTTTCCAAGTGGTCAGGGCGAAAGTCGGATTGTTGAAATCTTTGGTGGCAACGAATACGCCCATCGTCATTTTCAAATCCGCCAACGCCTTGCCAATCTTTTCCTGAACTTCAACGGGACGATCCGGCGCGCCGTTGTCTTCAAGAGCGGTGAAGCCCTGGTCGGCCATAAATTTCAATTGGTCAATCAGGTCTTCGCCCGCGTGGTTTTTGAACATGCCAAAGTGCGGGGCGTAATTCAGCTTGAACTTATGGGCTGGCGCAGACGCGGTTGGAGCGGCCAGGCCTTCCATCGCGCTTGCTCCAACAACGGCGGTCGCGCCGGTCGCAAGAAAATCTCTCCGGTTCATAGTTTTTATCCTTTCGGGATTTGGTGAAAGTTGTTGATGCGGGCAACTCTATAAACCATCTTTGCGGAGATTGAAAGCAGAGAAGGGGTTGCCAAAAGCCCCGGCTCAGCCTTATATCCGCCTAAATTGTTGTAAAGAAGAAAACTCTCGAAGATGGGGAGCCGTTCATCGCCAAACGCCTTGACGGGCGGTTGAAAACAACTTTAACCGATTCAGGAGGTCTTGATGATTCAGACAAATAAAACACCCAAAATTAACCGGCCGTTCTCGCTCGACTCCCAGCTTTGGATGGCGCTGAAAGAGTTCAACGTTGACGAACCCGGCGTTCAACTCAGCTTCGTTGAACGCTTGGCCGAAGAAAATCGCTGGTCGGGTTCATACGCTGAGCGCGTGTTTGACGAATACAAACGATTTCTTTATCTGGCCGCCGTCGCCGAACATCCGGCGTCGCCATCCGACGCGGTGGATCAAGCCTGGCATCTGCATCTGGCGTATACGCGGTCTTACTGGGACGAGCTTTGCGGCAAGGTTCTGAAAAAGCCGCTTCATCATTTGCCAACCAAAGGCGGTCAGGCCGAAGACCAAAAACATTCCGACCTATACCACCGCACTTTGGAATCGTATGAGCGACATTTCGGTCAGGCTGCGCCTTTCGACATCTGGCCGCGAGCCAATCAGTCGCCTGAAAAATTTGCTCGCATTCGCACCAGCGATTTTTGGATGCTCAAAAAACCGGGCGCGGCTTTTCAGAAAACGGCTTTGGCATTTGCTGCAATCATTGGGTTCAGCCTGACGATGGCGGCTTGCACTTCAAACGGGGACGGAATTTTCCCACTCCTGTTTATTGGCTCAATCGTTGCGGGTCTCATTTACTATTTTCGCGATAAGCTTGGAAACGGTGGTGACTGTTCCAGCTCTTCTTGCAGCAGTAGCTGTTCATCCGGCGGAGGGTTTTTCAGCTTTTTCTCTTCGTGCAGCAGCGACAGCAGTAGTTCCGATAGCAGTTGCAGTTCCGACAGTGGAGGCAGTGATAGCAGTTGCAGTTCCAGCAGTTGCAGTAGCTGCAGCAGTTGCAGCAGCAGCGACTGAAGCTGTCACCTCAACAGAAATCCGTCGCGTAATTCATCCGCCGGGTCAATCAGGAATTCGTGCCGACCTGTGATGTGCGCCGTGCCTTCGACTTCTGGAATGATCGCCGTGTGCGGGCCAAAGGTTGTCGTTTCAGCTACGCGCCCGGCGAAGGCGCTGCCGATGATGCTTTCGATGGTGATGGATTCGCCGATGCCGATTTCGCCGCGAGCGTGATGAATCGCCAATCGCCCGCTGACGCCTGTGCCGGTTGGCGAACGATCAACTTCGCCTTCGGCAAAGATGCAAACGTTGCGGCTGTGGTGAGCGGGGTTTTCCGCTTCGCTGACGAAAATCGTTCCGTACAAAAAGCTCAAGTCTTCTTCAAACGGATGCGGAATCGTTCGACTGGCCATCACCGCGCGTTTGATCTGCATTCCTTTTTCAATCAACTGCCTGAAGTCTTCAGTGCGACAGCTCAAGCCAACATCGGCAGCCTTCACATAAGCGTAAAACGCTCCGCCATAAGCCAGATCGTAACGAACCCGGCCAAGTTCCGGCACGACGATTTCGGCATCAAGCTCCAAAACAAACGAAGGCACGTTGTGGAAGTAAACGCTTTTCACTCGGCCAGCTTGGACTCGTCCGTAAGCGGTGATCAGTCCGGCGGGCGAATCCAGTTTTAGTTTCGTCACAGGCTCCGTCATCGGAAACATCCCGGTTTCCAGCGCCACAGTCGTGAAGCCAATAATCCCGTGGCCGCACATAGTGCTGTAACCTTCGTTGTGAATGAACAGGATTCCGGCGTCGGCTTCGGGCGTAACGGGCGAAGTGACGATGCAGCCGTACATATCCGCGTGGCCGCGCGGTTCCCACATCAGAGCAGTTCGCAGATGATCGAAACGCTCTTTGGCAAATCGCCGCCTGGCCAGAATCGTGTCTCCCTGAAGTTCAGGGAAGCCACTGACTATGACGCGAAACGGTTCGCCTTCGGTGTGAGCGTCAATGGTTGTGATCTTGTGCCAGCCAGAAGGCGGGTTCCAATTTGAAGAGTTGGTTAGCGGAGCGAAAGCCATAATTGTTTAACCTCGTACCGAGCCGACAAGTCCGGCTTCGAATAACCTGCGATCCAACATCCTTCGTTTGCGAGTCATCGCCACCGTCATTACCGGAGAATGCGGCACGGTGTAAAAGTAATCTCCGATTGCAAACAGGTCTTCTTCGTCGGTCATCCAGTTGATCCGGTCAAAGCGACTGAGGTTCACAGGCCGCGAAAATTCGCGCAAAGTCAGTTCGCCTTTCAGGTTGTAATAATGCGCGAAGTAGGACATCGCCAGTTCGCGGACGGTTCGATAAACAGGTTCGCGGAATCGCAAGCCGGAATAATTCGATTTGGCAATCGCTCCCCAGCAGCCGTCCTGTTTGAAAACCGCCAGCAAATGATCGTCGTCTCGCACAGCCATCAGGTCAACGATCAGCGGCGGATGCCCAAGCAAGCGCAACGCCGCCGCCGCGAAGTAAGCTCCTTCGGCGCAATGCGCCAGCCGGTCGCGGAGCACACGACGAGGGCTGCGGCAGGTTTCGCCGTCTTTTTCTTTGTTGTAAGCGACCTCTTCGTCCAGAAAGCGTTGAATCTTTTGTGGAGTGGACAGCTTTCTGAAAACGGCCATCTCGCTTTTATCGAATCCGAAGTTGTTCATTCAATCCGTTTCCTTTTCCCACGAAGACACACGAAGAAGATACGAAGAAAACCAAAACAGGATTACCAGGATTGATTTCAGGATTGACGGGATTGATTCCTGATCCTGTTCATCCTGAAATCAATCCTGTACATCGTGTTGAAAAGACTTCGTGTTTTCTTCGTGTGACTTCGTGGACAAACAATTCTTTCATCGTTTCAGTGCCGGGTCGTGGTTCGCGCGCATTTTGGCCAGCAGCTTTGCTTCCAGTTTTTGACGAATGGCTTTGGTCGCCGGATCGCCGATCAGGTTTTTGCTTTCATCTGGATCGGCTTTCAAGTCGTACAACTCGTCTTTGCCGGAATTCAGGAAGTCGCGCACCAGTTTCCATTCCGGCGTGCGGTACATTCGCAAATGAGCCGTTGTGTAATGATGCTGACTCCATTCAACGTAAAGATCGTTGTCCCACTTGGCTGCTTTCCCAGCCAGCAGATGTGAAAAATCGTGTCCGCGAATCAACAGGTTTTTCGGCAAAGCAGTTCCGGTCATCGCCAGCAAAGTCGGAAACCAATCCAGGTTGTTGATGGTTTGCGTGATTTCGGTTCCGGGCTTGATTCGTCGAGGCCAACGAATCGCAGTCGGAGTTTTGAGCGAAGTGTCGAAGACGTTCGAGCGTTGAATGCTTTTGTCGCCGTTCGGAACATTCTTGTTGGCGTTCAAAATGTAATGGCCGTTGCCTTTGTGCCAGATGCCGTGCTGCCCGATGTTGTAACCGTGGTCGCTGGTAAAAATCACAATCGTGTCTTCGCGCAGTTTCAGTTCATCCACCGCAGCCAACACTCGCCCGATGTTGCGATCAATCGCAGCGACGCTGGCCAGATATTCACGCATTGCTTTTTTGGCTCGCGCCACGTCCAGGTCAGGGTAATCGGCGACTTTCGGATCAATGTCTTTGACCTTCGCCCAATCTTCTTCGCGGACAGGCAAATAAGCCGTGTGAGGTTCGCGGTAATTCAGCATGAGCATAAAAGTTTCCTGCTGATGGTCGCGCAAAAAGCGAACAGCGTCGTCCGTTACGATGTCCACGGTAAAACCTTGAAGCTGTTTCGACTGACCCGTGATTTCCAGTTTCGGGTCTTTGGTGCTGATGCCGCCTTCGCGGAATCCCATGAAGTATTTGATTCCGAACTGCGAAGGGTGAAAACGATCCTGAGTCCCCAAATGCCATTTGCCGATCAAACCTGTGTAATAACCCGCTTCAGCCAAAAGCTTTGGCCAGATCATAACTTTCGACGACAGACCGATTTCAGGCTCAATCGTCGGATTAATCCAATCAGTGATGCCAAGCTCGGTTCCGTAACGACTGGTCATCAAGCTGGCGCGCGAAGGCGAACAAACCGGCGTCACGACAAAGGCATTTTTCAAGTAAGCGCCTTCCCGGAAAAAACGGTCCAGGTTCGGCGTGTAAGCGTCGCGGTTGCCGCTGGCGCCTAAAGCCCATCCAGCCTGATCGTCGGTTTGAATGAAGAGGATGTTTGGACGTTTGGTTTTTGTCTGCGCCTGAGTTGGCAACGAATTGCCGATGATCGTCAGCAGCAAAATCAAAGGAAGAAGTTTTTTCATTTGCTTTGGCCTTTCAATAACGTGGTCAGTCATTACCCATTACCCATTACCCGAAAGGGGAAAACCTTTCTACCCTGACCAATAATGGGTAATGGGTAATGGCGAATGGGCAATGGGTAATTTGATTGTTGAATGTGTTTATCTTTTCAACAGGTCGCGGCCTTCAGCCGTCGGC
>JAGNMH010000770.1 GCA_017991275.1 Acidobacteriota bacterium | reverse complement strand
GCCCGCCTGTTTGCCGAACACCCATTGCTGAAAGTTGCGGTCAACCGTCCGGTCATACGCCGTCAGCGTTTCGTCCAGACCGCTGACTCGCCGCACCAACGAGACCAGCGCGATCAGTTCATTTTGCGGCGAGCCGTTCACTTCTTCCAGTTGTTCGTAAGCTCGCCAAACCTGCAATGGAGCAGGCGCAGGCCGGTCGGCTTTCAGCGCATCCAGCAAGTTGCGGATCATCGCATAAGTCAGTTCACGGCGGCGAAAAGGTTGATTGTAAAAGATTTGCAGCGCCGTGATTTCGTCGCGATGCGCGGCAATCCACGCCTGGAAGTCGCTGATCAGCGTATTGGCTTTGTCCTGGTTGTCCGCGTCCCAGCCGACTTTCACCAAGCGGTCGGGGTTGATCGTGTCAATCAGTTGTTCGTGAACCTTGCGGATGTTTTCGATGAAGCCGTTGAATTCGCCCGTGAAGACTTCGGCGGCGGCTTCGATCAGCGCGGATTGTTTTTCCTGCACGGCGGCGGCGATTTCGGCTTCGCTTAAAGCGGGCGCGGCGCTCGTCACCTGTGCTTGCAATTCGTCCAGCGTGTCGGGGTTGTAGGCGTTGAGCAAGCCTTTGACGATTTCGTTGATCGTCTTGCCGCCAGCTTTTTCCTTGATCTGCTGGCGTTCGCGGTCAGTGATTTGTTTATCCAGCCGGATCAGCCGATTGGCCAGCGAAGAAAACAAATCTTCGTCGCGCGCACCGACGGCGACAGCGCCCAGCAAATCTTTCATCGCCACGCTGGGTTTGCGTTCCAGCGGCTGGCTGTCGGTCTTGCAGCTTTTGGTGACGCCGACGGCATCCACAATCACGAAATGATCTTTGGCGAATTTCGCGGACGGCGAAGCCTTACGCAAATCGTCCAGCTCAATCGTGCGCGTGCCGCGTCCTTTCATTTGCTCGAAGTAGTTGCGGCTGCGCACGTCGCGCATGAACAACAGCACTTCCAGCGGCTTCACGTCCGTGCCCGTGGCGATCATATCCACCGTCACGGCGATGCGCGGGTGATATTCGTTGCGGAATTGCGCCAGGATGGATTTCGGGTCTTCGTCCGTTTTGTACGTCACCTTTTTGCAGAAGCGGTTTTCTTCGCCGAACTCTTCGCGGACGATCTGGATGATGTCGTCGGCGTGGCTGTCGGTCTTGGCGAAAATCAGCGTCTTCGGAATCTCGAACTCGCCGTTTTGGTCGTAACGATCCGGAAACATCACGGGCAGATGCTCTTTGAAGGTGCGGATGATCAGCCGAATCTGATTGGGATTGACGACCGATTCGTCCAACTGCGTTCGGGTGTAGGTGGTGTCTTCGTCCAGTTGCAGCCAGCGTTTCTTGCGCGAGAGCTTTTCGCGGCGGTCAATGAATTCGCCCATCTTCAGCCGCGCACCCTGCTGAGTGATTTCGGTTTCGATGGTGTAAACGTTGAAGCCGACATTGACGCCATCGGTCACGGCCTGTTCGTGCGTGTATTCGCTGACGACGTTCTGGTTGAAATACCCGAAGGTGCGATTGTCGGGCGTCGCGGTCAGCCCGATCTGAAAGGCGTCGAAGTATTCCAGCACCTGTTTCCACAGGTTGTAAATGCTGCGGTGGCATTCATCAATCACGACGAAATCGAAGAACTCAATCGGCAACCGTTCGCTGTAGCCAACGTCTTGAGGCACGTGAGGCTGCCAGCGTTCGTTCGGGTTTTCCAGTTCGGCGGATTCGTCCAGTTCTGTACCTTTCAAGATCGAATAGAGCCGCTGAATCGTGCTGATGTAAACGTGATTGTCTGTTGGGATAAAGCCCGATTTCAGCCGATGCACGCCGTACAGTTCGGTGAATTTGCGGTTGTCGTCATTCGGCAGAAAGCTCAAGAATTCCTGCTCGGCCTGCTCGCCCAGGTTTTTGGTGTCCACCAGAAACAGGATGCGCTTGGCACTGGTGTATTTCAGCAAGCGATAAATGAAAGTGATTGCCGTGAAGGTCTTGCCTGAACCCGTCGCCATTTGAATCAGGGCACGCGGTTGGGTTTGCCGGAACGATTTTTCCAGCTTGGTAATTGCGTTGATCTGGCAATCGCGCAGCCCTTCAATCGGAAGCTCCGGCATTTTCAGAAAACTGTTGCGCAACGTGTCCGCTTGCTTCGTGTCTGTCTGCTTCAGCCAGTCGCGGAAAGTTTCAGGACGGTGAAAGGAAAAGACCGGGCGCGAGCGTGGCTTGAGGTCGCGGTAATCGGTGAAGCGCGTGACTTCGCCGGTGCTTTCGTAAACAAAAGGCAGCGGCGCGTTGTTGAGGTATTTCAGCTTGGCTTGGGCGTATTCGGTGGACTGATCTTCGACCTGGGTCAGTTGAAAGCCCTTGTTCGATTCTTTGGCTTCAATTACGCCAACAGGCTTTTTGTCCACGAAGAGCAGGTAATCCGCCGGGCCGACATCGGTTTGATACTCGCGGATGGCGATGCCAAGGGCTGCGCCGAGGTTAATCTGCTTTTTGCTTTGCACAGACCAACCGCAAGCCTTGAGCTGCTTGTCAATTTGGTCGCGCGCAATCTGTTCAGGGTTTTGATTGATGATTTGATCCGGCATGTTGTGTAGAAAAGTGGAGGGGCACAACTAAACTCTAATCAAACGACGCCGGGGTTTTATAATCGAAGACAGTTGGAATGGCTATCAAAATTCCTGGCTAAGTCCGGCAAACTTCAGTTTGTCGAGTGTTCTGCCAATCGCTCTTTGGAGAAAACCTGCGACAAACTGAAGTTTGTCGGACTCTCATTAAGACTCCGCGCGAACGACTTCTTCGGCCAACCCGTCTTGATTGACGTGTTTTGGAAAGGCTTCGGGAATATCGAAGGGTTCTTGCGGAGCGCGCCAGTTGTCCAGCATTGCTACCTGTTGAACGCAGGCGATGGTGCAGAACTTGGCACAGGGTTTTTCAGTGCGGAATTCGTGCTCGATGTGTTCGCGGGTGTATTCAGCCAGCGGGATGCCGGGATAACCCCGCTGTTGAGAGCAGTAATGCACCAGGCCGTCTTCGCAAATGTACAGGTAACGCGCTCCGGCCCGGCAACGCCATTCGTGCTGGCGGCCATAAGCCAGATCGTCCTGAAAC
>JAGNMH010000088.1 GCA_017991275.1 Acidobacteriota bacterium | reverse complement strand
GTGCTGTTTTACGAATACTTCCACGGCGACAACGGCGCGGGCATAGGGGCCAGTCATCAAACCGGTTGGACTGGATTGGTGGCAAAGCTGATTCAACAAAGCGGCGTATAAACTTCGGCGGGGCAATCTTTCGGGTTGCCCCGCTTTCTTCACTCTAGCCTCTCAAGTATAATCCGCCGCGTTGATGTGGCGTTCGCGCACATCATTCCCAATCCGAAACCAAAACAACACGAGGTTAAAAATGGAATCAAAGTTAGCTCCCTTTTTTCGGGGAATGCTTGTTTGCGCGTTTGCGCTGATTTGCTTTACGGCGGTCGCTGCGGCGCAGGATAAAAAAGATCAAGGCCCGGCGATTTCCGGCGATGAACGCAACGCGCTGGAAAAACTGCTCAAAGCTCAAGGGCTGGAAGCCAAAACAAAAGCGGCGGCAGAATATGCCAAGAAATTTCCCAAAGGCGTCAAACGCTCCGAAGTTGCCGGAACCATTGCCAACGAAATCTACAAAATTCAGGACAACAACCAGAAGATCAAAGCGGCTGAAGAATTCTCGAAAATGTTCAACCAGCCAGGCGAACCTGATCTGGTTCGGCCTTCACTGATTGAAGCTTATTTCGCCACCAATAAATTCGACCAGGCGTTGGATGAAAGCGCCAAGTATCTGGAAAAGAACCCGGATGATGTAACCATTCACGTTCAAATCACCTGGGCCGGCGCGACTCAAACCCAGAAACAGGCTGCAACTCCGAAGTTGATGAAAGCCGCCGTCGAATCCGCCGCCAAAGGCGCTGAGTTGATGGAAGCCGACAAAAAACCAAGCTGGATGGCCGACGATAAATGGAAGGACTACAAAAATTCCTGGCTGTGGCGCTTGTATTACGCTCGTGCCGTTGTGCTGACTCAAAACAACCAAAAGGCCGAAGCAAAAGAAAGCGCTGAAAAAGCCGTTGGACTGGAACAAAACGATGTTGGGCTGTTGTTGATGTTGATCAACCTGACAAACGACGAATACCAGACACTGGCTCAAAAATATCAGACGGAAAAGAAACCTGAGTTGATGGACAAGGCTCTGGAAAAAATGGACGAAGTCATTGACTGGCTGGCTCGCGGAGTCGCCGCCTGCGAAGGCAACGCTCAGTTGAAAACAACGCAAGACCAATTGCTGGACAATCTGAAGCAGTACTATGAATTCCGATTCAACGGTAAAACCGACGGAATGCAGGGGCTGATCGAAAAGTACAAAAAGAAAGGCTGATGCCGGAAAAGGTTAGTAGTCCCGCCTTCAGGCGGAATAGGCTTGGTTGCTGAATCCATTCCGCCTGAAGGTGGGACTACCAACTCCAAAGGAAATTTTTCAAATGAGCCAACCTACAGACATTCAAGTAGCCAATTCCACCGCCAACGTTATCAGAGGGCTGGGCATTCTGTGTCTGGTTGCGATGGCCTTTCGGATTATTCCACTTGGTTACGCAATGATCGGAGGCCTGGCCTTCTTTATTCTTTCTGTCATTGTTCGTAAAAAGCTGCTTGCCCAGGCGAAGTAAAAAAACGACTCACTGTTTGAAATCAAGCAACCGCCTGACTGCTTGTTGATTGCTGCGAGAAACCGGCAGCTTCATTCCATTCGACAACTCAACCCAAACCCCGCCATCTTTTGACCTTCCCGACGCGACGATTGCAGCGATCCTGACAATGCTGTTTCGATGAAGCTGGCGAAACTCGTTCGGGTCCAACCGCTCAACCAATCTGGCCAGCGACAAATCGCAAATCCCTTCGTAATTTTCACTCTCACCAAAATAAACGCAGGTGTAATGATCGCGGCTGACGAAACAATGCACATCCTGTTCGGCAACCACCCGCAGCCGATTACCTTGCTTAACCGTCAGCCGCCGCAAATAACCATCGCGTTCAGCCAATCTGCTTTCCAGGGCGCGCAGCCTCGTTTCGTCGGCAACCCGGTTAAGCGCGCGCGTCAAAGCTTGGTGCAATCGCTCGGCGGTGAAAGGTTTCAGCAGGTAATCACAGGCATATTCCTCAAAGGCCTGAATGGCGAATCGGTCATAAGCGGTTTGAAAGATGATTTGAAACCGCCGTTGCTCGAACTGCTGCAAAACTTCCAAACCATTCAGTCCCGGCATTTCCACATCCAGAAAGATGATCTCAGGTTGAAACGATTGAATCAGTTCGACGGCACGAATTCCGCTTTCTGCTTCTTCAATCAAAAACTCCTGACCGAACTGTCGCATATAACGGGCGACGCGCTGCCGCGCCAGAGGTTCATCGTCAACGATCAAAATTCGTGTTGGCAGGGATTGTTTTGGCTCAGCCAAGGTTTTCTCCCGTAAAGCGAAAACTGGCAATTGTGCAGCCATTTTCGCTGCGAAGTTCGAAGCCATGGCGGTTGCCGTATAGCAAATTCAATCGCGCTTTCGTGTTAGCCAAACCGGTTCCATTCGCCAATTGTTGTTTCAGTGGCGAGCCAGAGTTTTCCACCTTCAGCCGATACCCATCGCCTTCCGAACAGATTTCAATCAAAACCTCGCCGCCTTCAACTGCGGGCGCAACGCCGTGTTTGACTGCATTTTCGACCAGGGTTTGCAGCATCAAACTTGGCAAAAAAATTCGGTCACAATCGTTCGGCAGTCGAAATTCAAACCGCAACCGCGAACCGAAGCGCAGTTGTTCAAGCTCCAGATAGTCACGAGCGATTTCCATTTCAGATTCCAGCGACGCCGTTTTCAAACCGGAATTTGCCAGGATTCGACGATAAAGGTTTGACAGTTTGTAAGTCGTTTCAGCCGCGTCTTCACGCCCGGATTCGATCAGTTCCGCCAGGCAGTTCAACGCATTGAACAGAAAGTGCGGGCGCATCTGATTTTCCAGCGTGTGATAACGAGCTTCGGCGGCTTCGGCGCGCGAAGCCAGAGATTCTTCTTTTGCGCGTTGATAAGCGAAGAAGAGCGAAAATGCTGTCGCGATCATTCCGCTGAAAACCAGCACTGGCAAAAAGGGCGGGGCTGGCGCGGAAACACCGCTCCACCGGTTTCTGACAAAATCCACCAACCACATTCCGGTTATTGCTCCGAAACTCCCTAACAGCATCTGAAAGAGGATCGGCGGTTGATAGAACTTTCCAGTTTTGACTTTGATTTGTGTCAACGCCGCATAAGTAACAAAAAAGAAAATTGCGATGATCAGGCCGATGGCTGTCCCAGCCGCCAAGGATGAAAACAACCCCAGCCATATTCCGTGCTCTCGCCAATATGAAAGGTTCAGCAAAAACGGGAGCAAAGCCACCACTGGCGCTAAAAATAAGTAGCGCGCATAGCGCCGAATTTCTTCTAAAAATCGAAGCCAGTTTTGATTCATCTCAACCTGATTGTGGCAAAGCTTTCGCCATCTGCCAATTGTCATTGCCGGGCGAACTTACCGTTCAGTCGCCAAAAACAACCGCTCAGAAAGTCGGCCAGCATTTCAGTCCGAAACCAACGTAGATTGCCAACAGCAGCGGTTTTGACCTCTGCGACAAAATTGCTAAACGAAACAGGAGGGATTTCAGAATGGATAACTCAAAGAAAATTCGCCAGGCGAATTCAATCGCTCATTTATTGCGACTGATCGGCATACTGTTTTTTATGGCGATGGCTTTTCAGGTCATCACCTGGAAATACGCGATGTTCGGCGGCGTAGCCTGTTTCGTCGCCGCGCCCGCGGTCAGACGAATACTGGCTGGCGAATAATTCTCGACACAACTTAAGGAGCAAAAATGAAACGACTGACATTGTTACTTTGTGCATTATTGATTCCGGTTGCCGCACTGGCTCAATCGGCTGGAACTTCTTCGGCGGCGGATATGAAGAAACTGGATTTTATGATCGGCGACTGGAAAGGCGAAGGCTGGATCGAAATGGGGCCGGGCGGTCGCAAAAATTTCAAACAAAGCGAAAGTATTCAGAGCAAACTGAACGGAACGGTCGCCATCATCGAAGGTCTTGGCAAAAGCAAACTCCCGGACTCCGGGCAGGAAGTCGTTGTTCACCAAGCTCTGGCGGTGATTTCATTTGATTCGGCGGCCAAGAAATTTCAATTTCGAGCCTTTCGCGCCGATGGCAAAACCATTGACGCCGAAATGACCGCCAGCGATCAATCACTGATTTGGGGGTTCAAGGACCCGCAACGCAATGTCGAGATCAAATACACCATCAAGCTCACCGACGCAGGCCAATGGAACGAAGTCGGCGAATTTTCAATGGACGGCAAAACCTGGCGGAAGTTTTTTGAGATGACGTTGGAGAGAGTGAAGTAGAAGACGTTTCCAGTTCACAGCTTCCGGTTTCCAGAATTGCTTTCGGAAACCGGAAACTACACTTGAGGATTAAACAACAGCGGAAAGAATTGTCCGCCCATTTTCTCGCCTTTTGGAATCGGCGGCACACCAGCCACTGGCGCTCCATCGGAATTCGACATCACTCCATCCTGAAAAACATTGATTACAGTAGCTCGCCTTGGCTGCTCAGTCGTGTTTGCATAAGAGCCGTGCATCGTCCGGGCGTGATGGAAAGTGCATTCGCCTTTTTTCAATTCGACGGCCACGGGCTGAAATTTCTCCTTCAGTTCATCCGGCAAAACATCTCGCACCGAATCCATGTCGCCGGTCAAACCTGTGATCGGCAAATCCGGCCATAGATGACTGCCCGGCACGTAATTCACGCAACCGTTTTCGCGCGTCGAATCGTCCAGACCAATCCAACAGGTCAGATGCCGCAGCGGAGTTGTCCGAGTCCAATACGAATAATCCTGATGCCACGCGACTACGCCGCCGTGCCTGGCCGGTTTGCAGAAAATCTGGTCGTGCCAGAACCGCACCGCTCCGTCCAACAGTTGCGAAGCCGGGGCCAAAAACGCCGGATGCCACAAAATGTCATGAAAGCCCGGCTGAATGCGCCAGGCCCCCAAAGCGTGAAAAAGCACTTTCGCCGGATCGAGCGATTCGTTCGAGTGAAATTCGTAAAACAGTTCTTTGGCTTCGGCGGACGGATTCATCAAATCATTCAACTGCAGGCGCAAAGCTTCGACCTGTTCGTCGCTCAAAATGCGAACGCCGGCCAGATAACCGTTCTCGTGGAAAAATTGCACTTGCTCATTGCTCAGCATGTACTGCTGCCAGGCTACGACGGCAGCAGGTAAGGGCGGGAACAGGTCGCCGATCGGTTGATGATAAACAGACAAATCTTTCTGCCACAAACTTTTCTGCAAGATGAATGCTCCTTGAAACTCAATTCAAATTTAGTGTTGTCAGATAAGGTTATTAGGTTTTGACGCTGGAAAGAGTACGACCGATGAATGCCAGGTCGCAAACTGCAAAATGGCATTCATCGGTCGTAAGTTGAAGACTGTTTCAACTGGAAACAGTGGTTAGAAGATCAGCTTGATTCCCATCTGCATTGTGCGCGGATCACGAACTGTGCCGATTTGGCCAAAAGCCGTGCTGGTGACGTTCGTGCTGGTGAAGCCTCTGAAGTTCGTGTGATTGAAAATGTTGAAGACTTCGCCGCGAAGTTGCAGCCTCACGCTTTCGGTGAAACGCACGGTTCTGGACAGTGTGAAATCAAAGCGTGTGGTTCCGGGGCCATTGATGGTTCCGCGTCCGGCTGTTCCCTGTGTGTTTTGCAATCCGGTCGAACCTGTGCCGGTGTTCGGCGGATTCGTTTGGAAACAAGCAGTGTTGAAATACTGCTGCGGAGTCTGCGGCGCTCCGCTATTTGGGTCGCAAAGCTGGTTCGGTCTGGCAGTCGGATTCGTATTGATCAACCCGACTCCGGCGTAATCCAGATTCGATGTGGTCGCTGTAAACGGCAACCCGGTTTGAATGTTGGTGATGCCAGACACCTGCCAACCGCCAAACGCTTTCCCGGCAAAACCCTGTTGAGTGCGGAAGAACGGAATCTGGTAAACGTAATTGAGCACAAAAATATGACGGCGGTCGAGCGACGCGCGAGCGTATTCGACTCTGGTGTCATAAGTGTTTTGCGGAGATGCCGAGCGGTCATTCTGGCTATCCGTCAAATTCTTAGCCCAGGTGTAAGCCAGGCCGATTGTTGATGCGCTCGAAAACCGGTGCTGCGCGGAAAATTGCAAGCTGTGGTAATTCGAGTTGTAACGCGGCTGGATGATCGCGATCGAACGGAAGCCGCGATACGGGCGAAGCTGATCCAAAATCAGCAGATCGGTGGATGCAGTGGTTCCGACTACGTTCGGATTGCCAGTGGCAGTTGATGAATTACGGAACGCATAACCGGCAGGCTGACATTGAACCAGCGTTGGCGCAGGGGTTTGTCCGATGTAACCACTGCCAGGAGCGCACATAGAACTAAGCGCCTTGCCCGGCTGCACCTCATTCAATTCAGTGATGCCGATCAGATGAGTGGCCTTTGAACCATAGTAACCAACGGTCACGATGGTGGATTTGGTCAGTTGTTGTTGAACATCCAAAGACCAGTGCTGCATGTACGGCGTATGCCAATCGGTTTGAATGGCTCGCAGGCTCTGAACGGCAGCGCCAGCGACAATTGACCCTCCGGGGTTATCCAGGCGAACGTTCGTTCCGCTAATGGTTTCCTGATAAGGCGGATTGGTTCCGATGTTCTGTTCAAAAGTGCCCACCAGAACCTGTTCGTGATAAATGCCGTAACCAGTTCGAATTGCGGTTTTGCCTTTGTGGAAAGGGTCCCAGGCCAATCCAAGTCTGGGCGCGAAGTCGGTTTTACCGACATCAATGACATATTCTCCATAAGGCGAAGCCGTCGGTGTGCAATTGAAAGCTGCCGGGCCTGTCTGGAAGTTTTGCGAATTGACGATGATACCGTTGCAATAATTTCCTGTGCCGGAAATTCGGTTGCCAGCGCCCGTCACCAACGGCGCATTTGATGCGCTGTAAAGCGACGGATCGAAATTCGAAAGGCGACCGTTCTTGTCATAGGGCGAAGGGAAATATGAATAACGCACGCCGTAATACAGCGTCAGATTATTTTTCACGCGATATTCATCCTGCCCATAAGCTTCAATGGCTTTCTGCCGCAAATCGGCGGTGTAATCGTAATGAGCCTGCGTGAAAGTCGTCGCGTTGCCGACCAGGAAGTTGGCCCATCGCTGCAAGTTGGCGGCGACTGTGGCGGTTAAGGCATTCGGCAAAACAGTGCCGTTCGGCAGGGTGTAGTTTTGCGGGAAAGTCTGCCCCGTCGGGATCGTGGTAGGAAAGGCGCTGAAATTTCCTTCGTTACTTCCCGCCAGAGCGTTTTCGTTCTTGCGATAAAGTGAATAAACGGCTCCGACCTTGAGAGTGTGGTTGCCATAAATTCCCGTCAAACTGCCATTGAAGTTGTGTTTGTAAGAAAAGTTGTCATACGGCCCAAAGCTGGTCAGTCCGGTAAATCCGTTGCCTGTGATGGTCGGTACTCGGTCGCGAGTGCTGGCGTAAGGCAAAGTGATCGGAATCGTAGTGTTTGCCAAAGCCAATGCGCCGACGTTCTGACTGAGGATTGCCCCGTAACCATAATTGTAACGACCTTCGAACAGCAGTTTCGGGTTGATGGTGAAAGTGGTTTGGAACGTGTGAGTTTTGCCTGGCGAACCTGTCTTGGTTGTCGAAACTCCTGGCAAACCGGAACCACTGGAAAACAAAGCATTGCCGTCAATTGTCGGAATCGCGTCGTGTTCGTAGCGGTAATACATGTTCCAGCGAGGCGAAAACGTGTAATCAATTTTCAACACTTCCTGCCTGAAATCCGCGACGTTCGGAATTGCAGTGACCAAAGCAAAAGGATTGGCGACCGATGAACTGTTTGGCACAGGAAGCTTGTTATAAATGCCGTTGAGATAAGCCAAAGCCGTTGGGTTTAACACATTTGCCGGGATCGGAGTGTTGGCCGGCAGTATGAAATTTCCCGTACAGGCAGTTTCGCCCAAAAGCGGGCGATTGATGCAAACCGGAAATGGGAAAACTCCTTTTCGCAAATTTTCGTCTGGCACGGTAACAGTGGCAGCAGGGGCGGCTCTGCGGTCGCGCCTGTATTCCTGAGCAAAGAAGAAATGAAGTCTCTCTTTGGCCCCGTCCCAACCTAATGGGCCAAAAACACTCTTCGGCAAAGCAATCGGGCCGCCAAAAGTCCACCCGAAATTGTTGTATCGAAATGGCGGACGCCTGGCTTTGCCATCGGAGGTTCGACCAAACACCGGGTTCAAGGTGCTATTGGTCAGAAAGTCATTGGCGTTCAGAACTTCGTTGCGAAGAAATTCAAACGCGCTGCCGTGGAATCTGGAACCGCCCGAACGTGTGATGACGTTGACCTGACCGCCGCCGCTGCGACCTGATTCAGCCGGATACAGGCTGCGCAAGACTTTGATTTCGCCGATTGAATCAACGCTTGGGTAAGCCTGAATGGTGATGTTCGATCCGCGGTCTGTCACATCTGCGCCGTCAACGGTGAATGTGTTCTGGCTGCTGCGCGCGCCGTTGACTGAAATGTTGATGGTGTTTGCCTGACCGCTTGGGTTGGTCGTTCCAACGTAAACCTGGTCAGAAAGATCATTTGACACGCCGGGAGACAGCGTCACCAATTGCACCCAGTTGCGATTGTTCAAAGACAGTTCGCGCACCTGATCTCCGCTGATGAGTGAAGACGATGTTGGCGTCGTTGATTCAACGGCAACCGGAGAAGATTCCACGGTAACGACATCGGAAATCGCTCCGACTTCCAGGACCATGTCCACGGTGCGACGCTGGTTCAAGTCCAGCTTGATCGTTCGCTCGACCTGTTTCTTGAAGCCTTTGGCCTCGACGGAAATGTCGTACAGCCCGGATTGAAGTAACGGCGCAGAAAATTGACCGTCGGAATTTGTGGTTATGGTTCGAACCACAACCTTCTTTTCAGCGTCGGTTATGGTCACGGTTGCGCCCATAACGGCTCCGCCATTTGAATCACGGACGGTGCCCAACAGACTGCCTGTGACTTCCTGTGCAAAGGAAACCAAGGCAAGGCTTGCCAATAAAACCATCAGCGAGATGCCTGTTCGGTATTTGAGTTTTAAGGATTTCATAAATGCTCCTAAGTGAAATCATTCGGGTTTATGCCTGGGGCAGGGTATTGCGGAGTTGATCCGTCTCAATGCCCATTGATTTGGGTAAAGGCGCCTCATGCCCCTTTTCAGGTTTTAGTTATTGGACTTTGGCCAAGATGGAATCTCTCAGCCGTGGGTAAGTGATCCGATGCTTCCCTAACAAAGCTGGGTCATTGTGGAATGGAGACAGGCTAATGAGCAAGTAGCAGAAAAAATTATTTTCTGAAATTTCATTGTGACAATATTCTTGGCATTGTCGGCAGCCAGGCTTCTCGCAGGCGCTCCAGATAATCAGCCTGCGGGTTGAAATCCGGCGAGGCCTTGATCGAACTGTCATAGGAAAACAGCGCGAAACCCTGCGCGCCAAGTTCGCGAGCGATTCTGATCTTTTCGATGGCTCCGTCCGCCGTTTGCTTATAACCGCCGATGCCTGCCCATATCTGCTTGCCTGAAGATAATCTGATTGCATTGTTGACCTGACGGCGAAATGAATCGGTATCCGGCGTGTAAGACATGGGGCAAGCCACATCCAACCAGCCCAGTCGCATCCACTGCCGCCAATCCTGAAACTTTGAACGTGAAGCGTCTTCGTCGTTGGCAAATACGGCGGCTGAAATCACCGCATTTGGCTTGATGGCTTTGACACCTTTGTAAATGCTCTCAACCAGTTCGCTGACTTGCTGACGCTGAAACTGTGCAAACTGAGCCGGCAAATTAACGGAGTGCAACAGGGGATCGAGATCGGATTCGGCGGCTAAAGAGGTTCGATTTTCGACTGGCAGACTCTTTTCCATTTCGCTGCGAAAGCGGTCAAGCGCCGCACGGCTGTAATCAAAATTTGCGTTTGGGTAACGGACATAATCGAAATGCAGCCCGTCAACGGAGTAACGTACGGCCACGTCCAGCCAGATTTTAATCAGGTTTTCTTTGACCTCAGGATGTGCTGGCGAAGCGTAAAGCCCTTCAAGTTCGGTTCGATTGGCTCGTGTGAATTCGACCAGGCGATTCAGGTATTCAGGCGATTTCGGATCAATCGGGTAAAGCTCTTTGGCAATTGCGCGCGGAACCATCAGCCATTCGGGATGCTGATAAATCAGGTGAGTTTTCGATTGCGGCAACTCTTCGATATTGGCGACCAGATAAATGTTGATCCAGGCGTGAACGCGAAGGCCGATTCGATGAGCTTCGTCCAGTGTCAAAGCCAGCGGGTCGAATTCGATTGGCTGCCCAGCCAGTTCGTCCGCGCGAGGTTCGACACGTGAGTTGTAATAAGCGTCGCCGCGCCCGCGAACCTGAACAATCAGGTCGGTGAAGCCGTTGGCTTTGGCGCGAGCCACCATTTCTTTAACGGCTTGCGGCGAACTCATTGTGTGACGCACCACCCACAGTCCGCGAACTTCTCCGGGGAAAACTTCCGGAGTCGGCGAAACGGCAGGCAAAGCGTTTTCTGATTGCAGCAAAGGCGGCAAAGTAGGCGTAGGCGCGGCAGTTTTTTGCGCCGGGAGCAGGGCGCTAAGCAATAAAATCAGGTAAGCGACAATTATGGAAACAGCTTTTCTCATAAAATTTCAGTACAACAGGTATTTTCTCCTGATCGCCCGGAAACCTTCCAGATCGCTTTCCCACATTTGCTTCAATGCGCGCGCGTCAGAACCTTGCCGGTAAGCGTCATAAATTTTCTGATTCACCAGCAAGCGCGTGAATCGGTCAACAGTGAAGTCTTTGGAAAAGAGTTTCTTTACCTGCACGGCCAATTCGATTCCGGTCAGCACGGAATCGAATCGCCCGCGATCTGTAACAATGATGTTTACTCCGCCGCATTCAATGTCTTTGTGAACGCTGGCTTTAGGCGTAAAGCGAACCGGCACAAAACGAACGCCGGGCAATTTCGCCGAGTTCAAAGCTTCGGCCAGCTTTCGCCCATCCATCCACGGAGCGCCGACCAATTCAAACGGCGTATCGGTTCCTCGTCCGACTGAAACATTGGTCGTTTCAATCAAACCTATGCCGGGATAAAGCGTCGCTTCGGTCAGGCTGCGCATATTTGGCGAAGGGTTGATCCAGGTCAGCCCGGTTTCGTCGAACCACTGCGAACGCTGCCAGTCTTCGACGCGAACGATTTGCAACTCGGCTCCGCCACTCCAGACGATTGCTCGCTCTTTGTTGAAAAGCTGCGCCAGTTCTCCAACCGTCATTCCGTGGCGAACCGGAATTTGGTGATGAGCGATGAAGGAAAGCTTGTCGCCGTCAGCCAACGGCCCTTCAACGTCCACGCCGTTGATCGGATTGACGCGGTCAAGCACGACAAAGGTTTTTCCGTTCTTCGCGGCTTCTTCCAGCGCCAAGCCCATTGTCGAAATGTAGGTGTAAAACCGCGCGCCAATGTCCTGAATGTCGAAAACCAGAACATCAATGTCTTTCAGCATTTCCGCCGTCGG
>JAGNMH010000769.1 GCA_017991275.1 Acidobacteriota bacterium | reverse complement strand
ATTGCCGCCGCATCCGGCATCGCGCTTACCGGTTTGCTGCCATCTCAAGCCAACGAAGCCATAGCGCAACCCGCCTGCCCTCCGGTTGGCGTCACCAGTCCTGCTCTCAATACCATAGGTCAGGTCACCAGTCAGGGCGGCAAACTGCAGGCGATCATGAGAGTCAGGAATGAGACTCGCGCCGTGCCCGGTTTTTCAAAGCCGCCGATGCTGCGCTATTTTGCTGGCAGCAGACAGGACGGCACTCAAGTCTGGCCGGGAACGTTCCAGAAAGGTCAACCGGTGCCGGGGCCGACTTTGGTCGCTGAATTGGGCGATGTTGTTCAAATCGCCCTGCTGAACCAAACCAAAGTCAGCGAGTTTAATGGCACGCTGGATATGGCTGAAACCGGACGCACAGACGGCACCGGCTGCAACTCTGCCACTCAGGTTGCAGTCACCGCTGCCAATCCAACGGCCAACCCGCCGACACCGGCTTCGCAGACCACGCAAAATATCTATCCCGGAACTTTCGACACGTTTCCGAACTGCTTTCACGCTTCAAGCACGGCCAATCTGCACTTTCACGGAACGCACGTCACACCGGAAGCCACGGGCGACGACATTCTGTTCGGCGTGCGCCCCAACGAGCGAATGAATGAGCAAGAAACTTTGCGAGATTTGCAGGCAGTCTTCAATTCGTTCGATCCCGCCAATCCCTGGCACAATTGGAACGATTTTCTGAAATCGCCCGCGGCCAAGGTCTGGTGGGATAAGCAAGTTGCAGCGCTGACCAATTACGATAAAACCGGCCAATGGGGCAGCGGTTTCGGGTTGCCGACAACGCCCGTGGACGAGCGTTTGTTGACGGCGGACAACAATGCCATCGCCGGCGGTCAATGGCCGCCGTGGTTTATCGGCTCGTTCCCCAACTGTTACAAAATCCCGAAGTACACGGTTGACGCCAACGGAAACCCAACTGGGCCGGTAATGGGACAGGCACCGGGAACGCACTGGTATCACGCGCACAAACACGGTTCGACATCGCTCAATCTTTTCAACGGCCTGGCCGGGGTCTTCATCATTCGTGACAGCACTCCCACTGGCTATGACGGAAAGTTGCGAGCGGTCTATCCCGGACTGAAAGAATCCATCATCGTCTTTCAGGAGATCACCGATTCGATTGGTCTGATGGGCGGCGCGACAAGAGCATTACTGGTCAATGGCCAGACGACTCCGATGATTACGATGCAACCGGGCGAGGTGCAACTCTGGCGCATGCTCAACTCCACGGTTACCAAAGCACTGACGCCGCAAATTGCCACGGCGACAACCACGCCGACGGCCTTCAGCAATATCATTCAAGACGGACTTCAGTTCAGCTTAAAACAGATCGCCCAGGACGGCGTTCAGTTCGCCTGGAAGAATGTTGACGGCAGCGCCAATGGCAGCCCGACCGGACAGGCAAACGGCAAAGCGCTCATAACCATGGCTCCGGCCAACCGCGTTGATTTGCTGGTCAAAGCTCCGTCAACTCCGGGCTGTTACCAGCTTCAGAATGTCAACAATCCCAAAAATGTTTCCGTTCTGCTTTACATCAATGTCACGGGAACGCCGAAACCAATGAACCTCCCAACCAGTCAAACTGATTTCCCGACGCAGCCGGCTTTTCTGGCAGACCTTGATCCTGAAGATGTTTATGTCAGCCGAGTCGTCAAATACGCCTGGGAAGATAAGCGCACTGCAACGGGACGCATCAATGGCGCGCCTCCGCGTTTCACCATTGATAACCGGCAATTCGATCACACCGTCCGCAACACGATGCACCTGAATGAAGTGGAAATGTGGACGATCACAAACAACTCGCCCGGCGTCCGACATCCATTCCACATCCACCAGAACCCTTTCCAGATCATCGAAATCTTTGATCCGACACAGACCGTTGGGCCTGTGGCGGTTCCGGGGCCGTGGGTCTGGTGGGATACGTTTGCTCTGCCGCCTGCTTCAAACACGATGCCGGACGGAAAGACTCCGCGCGTGGATGCGAACGGAAAACAGGTGTATGTCAGCGGATACATCAAGATGCTGACCCGATTCGCCGATTTCACCGGCAAATTCGTCAATCACTGCCACATCCTTGGCCACGAAGACCGGGGCATGATGCAATTGATTGAAGTCGTTCCCAATTACATACCGACCTTGAAGCATCACTGATCGCTGAGCGGGAGTGCGGTTCGAAAGACCGCACTCCCGGAAATAACCAATGAAAAGAATCTTCTGCCACGGTCTGTCCTGTTTCGTAGCCCTGCTGTTTTCGTTTGTTTTCAGCTTTGCGTCTCCGACCGGCAGCATCAGCGGCGGCGTCAAAGACCCGACTGGCGCTTTATTCCCAGGTGTCAAATTGACGTTGATCAGTTCGGCGACCGGAGCCACTCGAAAAGCCGTGACTGATGCAACTGGCAAGTTTCAATTCCTGCAATTGGAGCCAGCCGATTGGACGCTATCGGCTGAGATCACAGGCTGCAAACGAGCCTTGATTCCGGTTGTTGTTCAAGTGGATCAGGTGACACACGTCGAGTTCGCCATGGAGTTAGGCGCGCTGACTGAAACGGTGGAAGTTGCAACCATCGCCCCTCTGCTCGAACGAAGTAAGTCTTCGACAAGCACGGTCGTCGGCAGCCTTGCCGTTTCCGGTTTACCGCTCAATGGTCGGCAATTCCTCGACCTGGCATTGCTGACTCCCGGAGCAAGTCCGGCTGCGCCCGGCACTCAGGGCAACGGTTTCAACATAGCCGGAGCGCGTTCGCAATCGAACGTCTATCTGCTGGACGGCATCAGCAATCAGGACACTCAGCAAAACGACGCCTTGAACCAGTTCCGAATCACAGACGCCGTGCAGGAATTCGCCATTCAAACCAGCGCCGCTTTGCCGGAGTTCGGGCGAGGCAGCGGCGGTCAAATCAACATCGTCACCAAAACCGGCTCGAACGAGTTTCACGGCTCGGCCTTTGAATATCTCCGCAACACAAAACTGAACGCCGCGGACTATTTCACCAACAAGCTGGGCGGACAAAAAAGCGTTTTGAATCGCAATCAATTCGGGGCGACCTTCGGCGGACGGCTGGCGCGGGATCGAACTTTCTTCCTCGC
>JAGNMH010000768.1 GCA_017991275.1 Acidobacteriota bacterium | reverse complement strand
TGATGATTCACGGCTTCCCGGATTTCTGGTACACGTGGCGCGATCAGATGGCGGCGCTGTCCAACGACTATTACTGCGTAGCCATTGACCAGCGTGGTTACAATCTGTCCGACAAACCCAAAGGTGTTGAAAATTACGACATGCGTTTGCTGGTCGGCGACGTAGCCGCAGTCGTCAAACACCTGGGACGCGAAAAGGCGATCATCGTCGGCCACGATTGGGGCGGGATTGTTTCCTGGACAACGGCCATGTTCATGCCGCAGATGGTCGAAAAGCTGATTATCCTGAACCTGCCTCACCCGCGCGGATTGAACCGCGAATTGGCCAACAACCCTGAACAGCAGAAAAACAGTCAGTACGCCCGCAACTTCCAGAAAGAAGGCGCAGAAAAAATGCTGACCGCCGAACAGCTCGCCTTCTGGGTAAAAGACCCCGAAGCGAAAAAGAAATACATAGAGGCTTTCAAGCGGTCGGACTTTGAAGCGATGCTAAATTATTACAAGCGCAATTATCCGCGCGAACCTTACACCGAAGACAAATCGCCAATCGTCAAAGTCAAAATGCCTGTGCTGATGATTCACGGCTTGGGCGATACGGCTTTGCTGGCCGGAGCCTTGAATAACACCTGGGATTACCTGGAGCAGGATTTGACGCTCGTGACAATTCCCAAAGCCAGCCACTTCGTCCAGCAGGATGCGTCTGATCTGGTCACACGCTCGATCAAAATGTGGCTGAAGCGATGACTTTTTGGACTGCGGCGGCTCGACGCCGCTTTTTGTTCGCACTTGGTGATTCCCGCTTTCGCTCGAATCATCCAATCACAAAAACCAAAGCTGCGCCGAGTCGCAGCACTCCAAAGGAACAACAGTGAAACTCAAATCTCTTTTCGCAGCTCTTTCGCTCACGCTTTTGACTTCGCTTGCTTTTGCTCAAGGCCAGGATTTTTCCAAAGTCGAAATGAAGGCAACAAAAGTCGCCGGAAATGTCTGGATGCTGGAAGGTTCAGGCGGCAACATTGGCGTTTCTGTCGGCCCCGATGGATTGCTGATCGTTGACGACCAATTCGCGCCGCTGGCTGACAAGATCAAAGCCGCGCTGAAAAACATCGGCGAAGGCAAACTCAAATTTGTCATCAACACCCACTGGCACGGCGACCACACCGGCGGCAATGGCATCTTCGGAATGGATTCGACGATCATCGCTCAATCTAATGTCCGCAAACGACTGGCGGCGGCTGAAACCACGCGCGACGGCAAAAAGGTTCCGGCCAATTCCAAAGAAGCCCTGCCGCTGATCACTTTCGACGAATCTCTGTCGGTTCATTTCAACGGCGAGGAAATCAAGGCGATTCATTTTCCACAAGGCCACACTGATGGCGACGGCGTCATCTTCTTCACCGGATCAAATGTAGTCCACATGGGCGATCACATGATGACCGGCAGTTTCCCGTTCGTTGATTTGAACAGCGGGGGCAGCGTCGAAGGCATCGCCCGTAACATCGGCAATATCCTGGCGAAACTGCCGCCTGACGTAAAAATAATCCCCGGCCACGGCCCGCTGGCGACAGTTGAAAACGTTCGGCAATACCAGCAAGTTCTGGTCGAAACCGTGGACATCGTCCGCAAACAGATGAAAGCCGGAAAAAGCGTCGAAGAAATCAAAGCCGCCGGTTTGCCCACTAAATACGAATCCTGGGGCAAAGGCTTTATCTCAACACCGGTCTGGATCGAAACGATTTTCAAAAGCCTGTCGGCATCGGCTGGCAAATGATCTTCCAACCAGTAATCTGATTACACAATGACTCAACTTGCATTACGCGGAGGCTCTGCCGTCCGCACTTCACCTTTCACTGCCTGGCCGATTTACGACGAACGCGAAGCCAATGCCTTGCAGGCCGTTCTGGAAAGTCGCAACTGGGGTGGTTACCCGTGCCCCAACGATTACGCGCGCGAATTCGGCAAACGCTTTGCCGAACATCACGGAGCCAAATATGGCATCGCTGTAACCAACGGAACCGTTTCGCTGGAACTGGCTCTGCAAGCGGCAGGCATTGGCGCTGGCGATGAAGTTATCGTCCCGGCTTACACCTGGGAAGGCACAGCGGCGGCGGTTTTGTTTTCCGGAGCCGCTCCGGTATTCGTGGACGTTGATCCTGACACTTACTGTCTGGACGCCAGGCTGATCGAAGCCGCCATCACCGAACGAACTCGCGCCATCATTCCAGTGCATCTTGGATTTCGCTTCGCCGACATGGACGCAATTATGGACATTGCGGCGAAATACGACTTATTCGTGCTGGAAGATTGCGCTCACGCGCACGGCAGTCAATGGCAAGGAAAAGGCGCTGGTTCTATCGGCCATGCCGGAAGTTTTTCGTTTCAAACTTCAAAGCTGATGACCGCTGGCGAAGGCGGCGCAGTCACAACCAACGACATCAATCTGGCCGATCAAGTCATTCGTCTGGCCAACTGTGGACGGCCTCCGCGCCGCGAATCAGTCGGCGAACCGGCGCTCGGTCACAACTACCGAATGACGGAGTTTCAAGCCGCGATTTTGCTGGCGCAGCTCGAACGCCTGGGCCAGCAAACCGAACTGCGCGAACGCCGAACTCGGGAATTGGAAGAAGGCTTAAGGCAAATCGAAGGCATCAGTTTGCTGCCGCGCGACAGCCGAATCACTCGCCAAGCCAGTTACCATTACGTATTCCGCTTTCACCCTGAACAATTTGGCGGCATCCATCGCAACGCCTTTGTTGCCGCACTCAATGCCGAAGGCATTCACAGCGACGGACGATTTTACGAAGCCGTTTATCGCTCCTCGCTGTTTGAATTTGCGGCTGAAAAGTTCCCTTCGTGGGCGAACGGCAAGCGAGACTTCAACTGCCCCGTAGCCGTTCGCGCCGGTTACGAAGAATCAGTCTGGTTGCCGCATCAAATTTTTCTGGGAAGTTCGGAGGACGTGGCCGATGTGCTGACGGCCATTCAAAAGATCAAAACCAACATGGCTGAGTTGGTCGGTTCCGAAGACGAGCGTATCCACATTCAGGGAATGTCTCGCGCAAAGCGGGCCTTGCTTTAAACAAATCCGCCGTACTAAAAACTTGGATCAATTCCCCCAATTTCCACACTCA
>JAGNMH010000767.1 GCA_017991275.1 Acidobacteriota bacterium | reverse complement strand
CCAGGCGCTGTGCGTAATCAGCAACACCTTGGCCGCGCCGGGCTGATCTTCTTCGTTTTGGAAAATGCGCCCTTGCGCGGCTTCGACGCCCAGCAGCGAAAAGAAATTGGCCGAAACACGGGCACACGGAATCGGTTCCTGCGACGTGTTGTTGTTCAGGATCATCTGGCAACCGGCGTAAGCCGCGACGCCAGCCATTGTCTGGCTCTGCCGCCAATCCATAAAGTCAGGGTAAGAAGCTTCGCGGCGCGGGAAGTCCTGTTGCGGCGTGCGCTCCCACAGATGCACCAACTGTTCCGGGTCACGGTAAGGCAACCCGTTTGCCAGCGTCGCGTTGACCACGGTAAAAATCGCGGTGTTCGCCCCAATCCCCAGAGCCAACGTGAACACCGCAACCAGCGTAAAGCCCGTATTCTTCAACAACATTCGCGCACCGAAGCGCAGGTCTTGCCACAGTGTTTGCATCATTCCTCCTCGTCAAAACGATGAATTCGGAATGATGAATGGCGAACTCTTTGGCTCTTCATTCATCATCCCGTATTCCCCACTCGTCATTCACAGCGAAGCGCAATCATCGGATCAACCTTTGTCGCCCGCCGTGCCGGAACCCAACAAGCCAACAGAGCCACGCCAATCAGCAGCCCGGAAATCGTCGCGAAGGTCAACGGGTCGGTTGTGCCTACTCCAAACAAAAAACCTTTCATCAATCGGGTCAGCGCAAATGAAGCAATTAGCCCAACGCCGACTCCAATCAGAGCCAACGTGAAACCGTGTTTCAGGATCAGCCGGATCACGTCGCCAGCTTGCGCTCCCAGTGCAACGCGCAAACCGATTTCGTTGGTTCGTTGTTCGACCGCATAAGAAACAACGCCGTAAATCCCCACCGCCGCCAACAACAACCCCAGTCCGGCAAACAGCCCCACCAGCAGCATGTTGAATCTCTGTTGCGACACTGAGCGCGCGGCGATTTGCTCCATCGAAACAATCTGCGAAGCCGCGACTGTCGAATCAATTGCTGCAAGTTCGCGTTTAACCGCCGCGCTCAACCCTGACGAATCGCCGGACGCGCGAATGGTGAAATGCGCCGGAGTGAACGTGCGAATGACCGCCATCAATCGGTTTGGAATTTGAGGAATCGGCACGAAAACCATCGCGGGTTCGGGGCTGTCCAAACTGCCTTGTTTGATGTCGCCGACGACGCCTACGATTTGGCGAGCCGGATCGTTGGCGCCGCGCCCGACTGAAAGCTGGCGGCTGAAAGGACTCTGCCCGTCAAAAAAGCGACGCGCAAAAGCTTCGTTGATGATAGCGACTGGTGCCCCGGCGGAGTTATCGGCCTCGGTAAAAGCTCTGCCTTGCCGGACGGGAATCTTCATGACGCGGAAGTAATCAGGCGAGACCATGCGGAATTGAACGCTCTGAATGACATCCGGCTTTTCGGGGAAAACGACAGGCATGTTGAACTGCCAATCCAGCGGCAATTTGTTGATCACGGCAACAGATTCAACGCCCGGCAAATGGCTGATTCCTTCCAGTCCGTTTTGATAATAGGCCGAGGCTTTTTCAGTCGTGTCGTATCGCTGACCATCCAACACAACCTGAGTCGTCAGAACGTTTCGCGGATCAAAGCCCGGTTCGACACCCATCAAGTTCGCAAACGTTCGCGCCAGCAATCCGGCCCCAACCAGCAACACCAGGGATAAAGCAATTTCAGCCACGACCAAAATCCCGCGCAACCGCCCACGCGCGCTGCCGCCTCTGCCCGCGCTTTCTTTCAGCGCTGCGTTCACGTCAACCTTGCGCGCTTGCCACGCCGGGGCCAGTCCGAACAACAAGCCGGTGGCAACCGCAACGCAAAGCGCAAATGCCAGCACGCGCCAATCCAATTTGACCTCGGCCACGTCCGGCAACATTCCTTGCGGCAAAGCCGCAATCAACAAATCAGTCCCCCACACCGCCAACAAAACGCCAGCCGCGCCGCCTACGATTGCCAACAAAACTCCTTCGGTCAGCAATTGCCGCGCGATGCGCGTTCCGCCTGCGCCCAGAGCCATTCGCACGGCCATTTCTTTTCTGCGCCCGGCGGCGTGAGTCAATTGCAAATTGGCTACGTTGGCGCAGGCAATCAGCAACAGGAAGCCAACGGCTCCGAACAAAATCCACAGCAACCGTTCGACGCCATCGGTGAACAACTGCTGATAAGGCATCGCGCCGACGCTTTCGCCGTCCTGCACTTGATTTGGAAATGCCGCGCGAAATCTTTCGCCGATTGACTTCAACTCGGCCTGGGCTTGTTCAAGGCTGACGCCGGGTTTCAACCTGCCGACGACTTCGGCATTCGGGTCTTGATTGATATTGGGTTGAGCCTGCATAGGCAAAAACAGGTCAGCGTCAGCACCAAATCGAAAACGCGGCGGCATGACGCCCACCACTGTCACCGGTTTGTCATTGAAGCTGATCGTTTTGCCGATCAAGGCTTCGTCGCCGCCAAACCTTCGCTGCCACAAACCGTGGCTCAGGATTGCGACCGGCTCGCTGCCCGGAGTGTCTTCGGCTTTGGTGAAGGCGCGGCCACGAGCCGGAAAGATTCCCAGCACGCGGAAGAAATCCTCAGAGACGCGAAGCCCATTCACGTATTCCGCTTCGCCGCTTCCGGCCAGATTGCCGCGCGCGCCTCCAAAACCTGAATAACAGGCCAAAGCCTCAAACGACTGAGCCTGTTCGCGCCAAAACATAAACTTTGGTTCGCCGGAACCTTGCAGACCGCTTTGCTGGTATTGCTGGCCGACAAAGACCAGACGGTTAGCTTCGGGATAAGGCAACGGACGAAGCAGAACCGAATTGACGATGGTGAAAATGACCGTTGTCGCTCCAATGCCAAGCGCCAAAGTCAGAATCGCAATCAACGTGAAGCCGGGCTTTTTCGACAACATTCGCGCGCCAAAACGCAGGTCTTGAAATAAGGTTTGCATAAATTCTCCGGGGAAAATGCTGGCTGCCGGATGCTAGCCGTCAGCGAAAGGCCAGCATCCAGCAACCAGCATCCAGTACCTATTCGCACCGCAACGCGATCATCGGATCAACCTTCGTTGCCCGCCGCGCGGGTATCCAGCACGCCAGCAACGCAACCAGGGTCAGC
>JAGNMH010000087.1 GCA_017991275.1 Acidobacteriota bacterium | reverse complement strand
TCTTGATCCAGTGCTGGTGCTGTTGCCGGTCAAACGCAAGATTCGGTTTATGGCCTGGGATGCGCTGTTCAGAGTTCCCGTGCTTGGTCAGTTGATTCGCGCGTTCGGTTCATTCCCTGTGGACATTCGCAAAGGCAAAGGCGAATCGGCTTTTCGAGAAGCAGTGAAAGTCCTGAACAGTGGCGACGCGCTGGGCATCTTTCCCGAAGGTCAACGCTCCGAACAAGGGCCGATGGGTGAATTGCGAACCGGCGTCGCCAGATTGGCTATTGAAACCGGCGCAGAAATCGTTCCTGTCACCATTGGCGGAGCTTATCGCGCATGGCCGAAATGGAAATTGTTGCCCAAGCCCGCCAAGATTATTGTCCGGTATCACGAACCGATTCGGCTGGCCGAAACAGACAGAACCGCGCACCGAGACGACAAGGAATTTCACCAACAAGTGATGGCTCAAGTCGCCGAAAGCATCAATCGTTCGTTGACGCCCAGTTTGCGTGTTCACGACGCTTACGAACGTTGGTACAGCCAGCCGCCATCCAACATTCGCAGCTATGAATGGGCACCGCTGATTGCCTTGATTGTGACTTTGCTGGTTTCAATCCGGCGCGGCACGATTGGCGCAACCTGGCTGGGCGTGCTGCTGCCCGCGATTGGCTATTACCTTTACCTGATGGCCGATCTGGCGTTGATTAAACCTTCGCGGATAGCTAAATGGATTCGCAACACGATGCCGGTCTGGTTGGTTTTGACCTGGCATTACCCGCTTTGCCGCGCGCTGGCCGTGCCTGTGGGTGAACGCAACGAATGGTTTGTTGTGGCTGCGCTGGCTGCGCTCTTTCCGTTTTTTTACGAGCATTACTTCACGCTGCAAAAATTTGTTCGCGGATTGGTCGTCAGCTATTACTTTTCGATGGTGATTCAGCTTGGCTGGCCACACGAGTTGGGAACTCTGGTTACTGTGCTTGGCTTCATTGTTGTTTTCGTTTTGTGGTTTGAAGTGATTTACCGCTGGCTGATTGCTGTGGTGATGCTGGCCGTAATTGCGGCTGTAATTTGGCTGACTGAATTGTCTGGTTCAGGATTGACGGTTTATGCAGTGCTGGCTGTGGCGATGATTGCTTATCTTCAAACCTTCGTTTCGTTTGCCTACGATATTCGCAAAGCTGGAGACGTGTCTCTGAAATAGCGGAAAAGTGGAATTGGCAAAAACGGGGGAGTCTGGCGGCTGAAAGGACGCAGGAAGAATTTTCAAAACGATTGGGCGCAATAAAGAAATAGGCGCGACAGTCGTGGGATTGCCTGTCGCGCCTGATAAGTGCGGTTACCTTCCTCACCGATGATAACCGCTGACACCGTCAGTGGAGTTAACCACCTGGTATCTCGTTGCCCCACCTAAGCTAGTGCAACCACGATGCCACAACTGTCCGCTTGCTGAAAAAAGCATAAAGCTCAATAAAGACAGGCTTATTGGCGCTTCCTGCCTTTTGACAGTGAAATTCAACCAGGCGTTTTTTTGTAAAACTTACTCAATCAGGCAGAAATGGCTATAGATTTTTTTCAATTGACGATCTGAGGTCAGGAATTTTTTTAGGGTGGTGGCTCTGGTAATTAAGAAAAAGGTTTGCCATCCGAACGACTACCAAAGCTACGCCAGAGCCGTAGCACTCCAAATTCATTGCTACAACACATCGGCAAAAGCTTTCTTCGTTCGTTCAAACCACCAATAACCGAAGACAAAACAAATCAGCCCGAAGGCCAGCGTAAAGCCCAGACCTCGCCAGTCAGGCATCAGGCCTTCCAGCAGAGTTCGCCTGTAACTGCGAATCAGCGGAGCCATTGGGTTCCAATCCACCAGCCAGCGGTAATTTGGCGGAACCATGCTTTCGGGATAAAGGATCGGCGTCAGGTACATACAGGCTTGCAGTGCCAGTTGATTGATTTGAGTCATATCGCGGATGAAAACGCCCAGACTGGCCATCAACCACCCCAAACCAATCGTCGCCAACAGTTGAGGAATTAACAAAACCGGCAACCACAAAGCTGTTGAGTGCAAAGTTCGTTGCATCAACATAGCCGCCAGCAGCAAAACAACCGTGCCGAGCAATTGTTGCAATAGAGCCGAAAACGCCAGATTTACCGGCAAAGCTTCAAGCGGAAAAACTACGCGTCGAACCAGATTGATGTTGTCGGTCAGGGTTGTGGTCGAACGCAAGACTCCGTCGCTGAAAGCAATCCAGGGCAACATTCCGCAAAACATATACACCGCGAAGCGAAGATGGCCGCCCTGTTCGCCAAACTTTGCGCTGAAGATGCCGGAAAAGATAACTGTGAAAATGACGATTTGCACTGCCGGAGTGATGATTGCCCAAGCCGATCCCATGACTGAACCTTTGTACCGGCTGGTCAGGTCGCGCCTTACCATTGAGCGAATCAAATCCCTGTGTTCGCGCAAAAGCGACCAGGCTGGACGCCACAATGGGGTTTTTGCGTTGGAACTATAATTCATTCTGATTCAGCTAGTTACGGATTGAAAAACGAGGAAATCAATGGAGGGATTTAGCGGCTCTGCGAACTTTCACAGGCTCCTGAACAAATGACTTTATCGCAGGTTCCACAGTATTTGAGACAACAGATTTTCCGGCAGCTTTTGTTGGGAGTTCGACACCTGCCAGCTTCGACAGCAACTCGTCATACTGGTCGGTTATTTGTTCCCAGTCGTAAAGCTCCAGAACTCGCTCCATGGAACGGCGGCGGTATTCGCCTATCATCTCAGGGTGATCAACCACCTGTTGCAGCTTGGCCGTCAAATCGGCCACCGAATCGTAAACTATGCCTGCCCCATTTATGACTTCGCGGTTTTCCGGGGTGTTCAGCGTCAGCGCGCAATTTCCTGCGCCCATTGCTTCGATCAACGCGGGGTGTGTGCCGCCGACTTCAGTGGCGTGAACATAACAGTAAGCGTTTTGCTGCAAAGCCCTGTAATCAGAACCGAATATAAATCCCATAAATTTCACGCGCGAATCGCGGGTGCTTTTAAGCTGGGCGATGTACTCTTCGGCATAAGGCGCGCCGCCAACAATCACCAGCGGCATTTCGGTTTTGACCTTTTCGAAAGCTTCGATCACCAGATGAGCGTTGTTCTCAGGCTCCAACCGGCTGACGTAAAGCACGTAACCGTTAGGGCATAACCCGAAGCTGGCAAGCTTTTCCGGTTCAGCGCGCCGGGCGACTTCGGCCCCGTAGGCGATCATTGCCGATTCTTTCTTGTAGCGTGTGGCGTAATAGTCCTGAATCACTTTAGCGTCGGTGACAATCGCCGAAGGCAAAAACGTGGAAAGCCATTCAGACAGCAGGTAATAGGTCTGCCCAACCCAATTCCACTTTTTGCGTTTGCGCTCCAGGCCGTCAACATTGACCAGCGTAGGCGTTCCGAACAAACGCGGGATAAACGAAAAAATGCTGTTGGCAGCATTGCAAATCAAAATAATGTCGTATTTTCTGGTTGAAGCGTACAGAACGGAAAGGAAAGTGTGGATGATCGTGTCGAAGTATTTATGGCGAATTGTCGGCAGCGTAACCAGTTCAACGCCGCGATAAAATTTGCTGTCAGTGGTCGAATAATGTTTGCGCCCGTAAACCGTAACTTGATGTCCCCGTGCCACCAGTCGCGTCCCCAATTGTTCCGCGAAAGTTTCAAAGCCGCCATAATTGGCGGGGATTCCTCGCGTCCCCAGAATGGCAATCTTCATAAAGTGATTGTTCGCTCTCTTGTGATTTAGGTATTAGCTCCGAAGGGGAATTCAGGTTGCATAGCTAAAATTTTTGCTTGCGGGTGCTTTGGGGCACGACGTGGCAAAGTATAGCTTCACGAATTTGATTTGGCCATCCCCGAAAAAATATTTCCAGACGCAAAAAGAGCTGCTTTTCCATTGTCACCCCTCGGCTATACTGAGCACGATTCTGAAAAATCTTGCCGTCACAGTCACGGTCAGAGCTTACACGTTAAGCCACAAAAGTTATGCATTTGGAAATTATCGGTCAACCAATTTTACGCAAAGAAGGGGCGGATAAAGTCACTGGTCGTGCCCGTTATGTTGATGATCTGACTTTCTCTGGGATGCTGCACGGCGTGACGGTGCGGTCGCCGATTGCTCGCGGACGTATTCGCGGTATCCAGTTTGGCGAAGGCATTCCCTGGCACGAATTTATCGTCGTTACCGCCAAAGATATTCCTGGCGCAAACTGCGTGGCGCTGATACTGGAAGATCAGCCTTATCTGGCCGACGAACTCGTCAATCACCCTGAAGAGCCGATTCTGTTGCTGGCTCACACGGACAAATATCTGTTGGAAGAAGCTAGGCGCGCCGTCACATTCGACATTGAACCGCTACCCGCCATCTTCACCATTGAAGATTCACTCAATAAAACTGAAGTCATCTGGGGCGAAGACAACACCTTCAAAAAGTTTCTGATCGAAAAAGGCGACGTTGACTCGGAGTGGGCAAAAGCCGATTTCATCGTCGAAGGCGAATACGAAACCGGCGCTCAGGAACAGCTTTACATCGAACCCAACGGGATGATCGCCATCGCCAATCCGGTGGAAGGCGTGACCGTTTGGGGTTCTATGCAATGCCCGTATTACATTCACAAAGCTTTGATAAAGCTGTTTGATTTGCCGCCGGAAAAGATTCGCATTGTGCAGGCAGCAACCGGCGGAGGCTTCGGCGGCAAAGAAGAATATCCGTCAATCATCGCCGGACACGCCGCACTGTTGGCGTGGAAAGCTGGCAAACCCGTCAAGATGATTTACGACCGTGCAGAAGACATGGCCGCAACGACAAAGCGGCATCCTTCTCAAACTCGCATTCGCACAGCAGTCGGCCAAAACGGCAAACTGCTGGCGACGGAAATTGATTTTGTGATTGACGGCGGAGCTTACGCGACTTTGTCTTCAGTGGTGTTGTCGCGGGGAACCATTCACGCGGCTGGCCCCTACAACTGGCCAGCCGTGCGAGTTCGCAGCCGAGCCGTCGCCACCAACCACCCGCCGCACGGAGCCTTTCGCGGCTTCGGCGCTCCGCAAAGCATCTTTGCGATGGAGCGTCACCTGAACAAAGTCGCGCAAACCGTCGGCTTGACGCCTGAAGAATTGCGCCGTCGCAATTTCCTGAAACCGGGCGAGGCGACTTCAACCGGACAGGTCATCAACGAACAGATTGACCTGAACGCTTTGCTGACCCGCGCACTGACCTTGAGCAATTACCAGAAAAAGAAAACGCGCTTTGCCGAATTCAACGCCGGTTCAACGTCCGAAAGGAAAGGCATTGGCTTTGCCACGTTTATGCACGGCGCGGGGTTCACTGGTTCAGGCGAAGTTTATTTGGCCTCGGTTGTCGGCATTGAAGCCACGCCAACTGGCGGCGTTCGAGTGCTGACTTCAAACACAGAAATTGGGCAGGGAACTTACACAATCTTTTCGCAGATTGCGGCTCAGGCTTTGGGCATTGACGCCGAGATGATTGAAATCGCTCAGCCGGATACGGCCAACGTGCCGAACAGCGGGCCGACGGTGGCTTCGCGCACGACAATGATTGTCGGCAAACTGGTTGAATCCGCTGCGCTTGGTTTGAGGCAAACCCTGACCGGCAACGGCTTGCTGGGCGAAAGCTATTCGGCTGAAGAATTCGCCGCAGCCTGTCGCGCTTATCTGGCCGAGCATGGCGAGTTGAAATCCTTCAGCAAGTACGAACCACCGCCGGGCGTTCATTGGGACGACGAAAAGTATCAGGGCGAAGCTTACGGCGCTTACACCTGGGCGGTTTACGTCGCCGAAGTCACCGTTGACCTGACAACTTACGAAACTCGCATAGACGATTTTGTAGCCTTGCAGGAAGTCGGCAAAGTCATTCACCCGGTTCTGGCTGCCGGTCAAATCGAGGGCGGAGTGGCCCAGGCCATAGGTTACGCGCTTTACGAAAACGTAGTCTGGCGTGATGGGCGAATGATCAACAACCAGATGACGAATTACATCATGCCAACTTCGGCGGACTTACCGCCGATTCGCGTCTACTTTGAGGAGCTGCCTTACGCTTACGGTCCGTCTGGCGCGAAGGGCATTGGCGAATTGCCTATGGACGGGCCAGCTCCGGCAATTCTGAACGCCATCGAAGATGCCATAGGCTTTGCTGCAAACCGAATTCCTTTGATGCCTGAAACTTTGATGAAAGCTATGGCAGCGGGAGGCGCGAATGGCTGAAAAAGCTACGTTGAATTTTACTGTCAATGGTCAAAGCAAAACTGTTCACGCCTGGCCAATGGCTCGGCTGCTGGATGTGTTGCGCGAAGAACTGCAACTGACCGGAACCAAAGAAGGGTGTGGCGAAGGCGAATGCGGGGCTTGTTCGGTGATGATTGACGGTGAGTTGGTCAACAGTTGTCTGATTCCTGTGGCACAAACTGCCGGTGCGAACATCACCACCATTGAAGGCGTTGCCAATGGTGAACAGCTTCATGCCGTCCAACAATCTTTTATCGAATGCGGAGGCGCTCAATGTGGAATTTGCACTCCGGGAATGGTTTTGGCGGCGGTCAGTTTGCTGGAAAGAAACCCACAACCAACCGAAGAAGACATTCGCAACGGCCTGGCCGGAAATTTATGCCGTTGCACTGGCTATATGAAAATTTTTGATTCGGTTCTGAAAGCAGTTCAGCGCCAATGAGCATTCAATCCACGCTCTCGCCCGGCTCCAGAAAACGCCACTTGCCTTCGGGCAAATGCCCAAGCTTGATCTTGCCGATTCGCACCCGCTTCAAACCGGTAATTCTCAGTCCGACCATTTCGCACATACGACGAATCTGCCGTTTCTTGCCTTCGGTCAAAACGAAGCGAAGTTGGTCTTCGTTGATCCATTCGACTTTGGCGGGTTTCAGCGGTTTGCCGTCCAATTCCAGACCATGTCGCAAAAGTTGCAGCCTGTTTTCAGGCAGCAAGCCTTCAACACGGACAATGTATTCTTTTTCGATCCTGCCATTGTCGCCGATGATTTTTTTGGCGATGCGCCCATCCTGTGTGAACAACAGCAACCCTTGCGAATCAATGTCCAGCCGCCCGGCAGCGGCCAGACCTTTCATGTGTTCGGGAAACAGCTTCATCCTGGATTCGCCAAACTGATTTTCGCGGGTAATCAATTTAATTGCTGGTTGATAGTTGTCTTCAGGTTGGGCGGAAACGTACCCGATGGGTTTGTGCAGAATTATCGTGGCAAGCCTGCTTTGCTGTTGGCTGGCCCGGCGGGCAAGCTTGATTTCAACGTTGGGTAAAACTTTTGTGCCGAGCTGGCTTATGATTTCGCCGTCAACAATCACCAGACCTTGCTCAATAAAAACATCCGCTTCACGGCGAGAACAGATTCCTCGCTGAGCCATCAATTTCGACAATCGCATCGGTTCATCTGGCGTAGACAAAATAATTACCTTCCATTTCGATAAACGATTTTACCGCCGACAATTGTGGCGACGATTTCCATATTGTTCGACTCTTCCTGCCAGTCGAACAAAACCAGATCGGCTTGATGGCCGACTTCAAGCTTCCCCCGGTTGCTTAAACCGAAAAGCTCCGCCGGATTTGCCGAAGCCATTCGCAGAGCTTCATCCAATGTCGCATCGGAAAATTCGACAGTCTTTCCAATTGCGTCGTGCATTTCCAACGCCGAACCTGCCAGATAAGGCGTGCCCGGCAAACAGACGCGGCCTGATTCCGTGACTTCGGCTTCGACGTTGCCGAGTTTATATCTGCCCGGTGGACAACCGGCGGCGGCGATGGCGTCGGTCACCAGCAGGCTGCGGCTCAAGCCCTTGCTTCGCAAAAAACATTTAACCACCGATGGCGGCAAATGATGCCCATCCACAATGAAACTGGCCCACAAATCGTCGTTGGCCAGTTGCTCCCAGATGTAGTTCGGATGGCGATCAATTTTCGCATGCGAACCGTTGCCCAAATGCGTGGACATTCTGGCTCCGGCGCGGGCTGCGTCGGCAATTTGCAGCGGAGTGGCCGCCGTATGACCGATGGCGACTATGACGCCGGAAGCCGCTACGCGTTCGATGAATTCCAGGCTTTCCGGCCATTCGGGTGAGATGGTCAGCAAACGAATTTGCCCGCCCGCCGTATCCTGCCAACGCTGGAACTTGTCCCAACTGGGCGGACACACGTGCTGGCGAGGGTGCGCTCCGCGCGGGCCATCTTCGGGCGAAATAAACGGGCCTTCCAGGTGAATTCCGATAAAGGCTCTAGCAAAATCCGACGATTCTTCCGCCGCGCGAACAATGTTTCCAAGGCATTTTGAAATGTGTTCGGCGGATTCGGTGATGACGGTTGGGCACAACGCGGTAAGTCCGGTTTGCCACACTCGGCGAGTCAACTCGGCAATTTGCTCCGTTGTCGTCGTGACGTCGTTGAAATCAATTCCGCCGTAACCATTCAGTTGCAGATCAATGAAGCCAGCCGCCAGCCGCAATTGCCCATCGCCAAGATCACAACCCTGCGAAAGATCGGCGGCGGTCAAAGCAGCGATTCGCCCGTCGTCAACTGACAGGTCAGCGGCCTTTGAGTTTGTTCCTATGCGCGCTCTGATTTTCATTTTGAATGATTTTCTTTCTCGATGTGGAAAGGAGTGCGAACTTTAGCACACGCCATTCACGCCGCAGTAGCCATTAGGGTTATAATTCGCTGGCCTTCTCAACACTGTCTTTTCCGTCCGAACGTTATGAGCAAAATCACTTTTAGAAAACGGCTCTTGGTCGCGGCGCTGTTGGCGTCGGTGGCGGGGGCTTCAGCGCTGGCGCAGAAGCCCGATCCGCAACAAATCGTCGAACTTCGGAGGTTGCGCGATGAATTGAAGGCAACGAATTCGCTTCGCGTAACTGACGTTGTCGTCGTCGTCAGCGATCGCGCGATTATCGAAGCCGCTCAGCAATTCATTGGTCTGGAAATCAAAATGGCCAGCGGCAATCTGGTCAAGCTGACTTCGATTGAAAGTCGTCTGGCGACTGGCGCGGCGCTTATCAAACTCGGACTTCAATATAAATCGGTCAACCTGCAACTTTCAGGAAGAATAGCCAGCGGGCAAATCAGCGAAGGCCCTGACGGTATGAAGATGCGAATGCCGATTCGCATTACCGAAGTAAAATTGCTGAACGGCGGTGTTTCGGGATTGCTGGTCAAAACGATGTTTGGCGAATGGCTGAAACCGGAAACCTGGAACGACGAATTGCCTTCGCTGGATTTGCCACTGGAACTGAACGAAGCAATGGAAATTCCAGCCAGCCAGTTCAGTGTCGGAAACAATGGGGATGGTGGCAATGACCAAATGCCAATGGACATTCTGACCCCGGCTTATCGTGCGCCGCTGAAACTGACGCTGACTTCGTTGCTGGTAATGGACAAACGCGCCGTGCTGGGCTTGCAGGTAAATTCAACGACCGTTGTTAACAAACCAGCCGCCGAAACCGTTGTAAACGGCGAAGATGCGGCAAGCCTGGAAAACGAAATTGCTCAGCTTGGCGCTGGACTAACCGGCGAAAGCGATGTGCAGTTGAAACTTGGTCGTAGTGTGATCAGTTCTTTGTTAGCCAATCTGGCCGGTCAGCAGAATCCGGACCTCAATTTCAAATTGAAGCAGGGACGTATTCGCACCAACGAAATCAGTGCCGGAATTTCAATCACCAACTACACGGATGTCGAAAACGGCGAAGGCCAGGCGGACGTCAGCGAGTTGAAAATTGAAAGCATCAGCGACGACAAACTGAATTTGCGGCTCAGCGGGCAAGGAGTAATTGATGCCAGAGTCAAAGGTCGTGAATTTGGAGTGCCTTACGGTTTATCACCGCGAACCAGTTTTGCCATCAAAGATCAATTGGTTCCCCTGCAATTTGTCAGCGAAAACGGCAAAGCCATTTTGCGAGCATTGCCCGGCGCCACGCTTCCGATCAATGTGCGTTTCAGTCTGAATGTCGCAGGAAAAGATATTGGCATCAATCGAACCGAAATCGTGCAAGTTGATAGGTGGTTGAATAAAATAGAACTCCCCGCACTGCTTGATCGAGAAATTATGCTGCCGCGAAAAATGGAAGTGGACGCAGGCAGCAACCTTCACACAACCGAAAAACAGAAACTCATTTACTCGCTGTCCAACCTTAGAGTCGCCACGGGCAGCGACTCCGTTATCGTAACAGCGGATGTAAAACTGACGCCTCGGTAAAGAGTTGTAGCCTTAACCTAGGGAGTCATCGTCTTTACAATTAATATGGAATTCAAAGAAACAATTAAACTGGCTTTTGACGCCATCTGGTCGCACAAACTGCGCTCTGCGCTGACTCTGTTGGGAATGATTATCGGAGTAACGGCTGTGGTTATCGTCGTTTCACTGATTCAAGGCTTCAACCGATATGTTGACGAAAAAATCGCGGGTGTTGGGGCCAAATCATTCAGCATACGCCGCTTTAGCTTTGAAGATTGGAAAAGCACCGACACCATTGCCGAAGCGCAGCGACGCAATAAGGATTTAACCTTCGACGAATTCGATTATCTGCGAGAGCGTGCCGTACAGGTTGGCCTGTTGGGAGCCAAGGCAATGGGAACTCCGTCGAACCTGAAATTCGGTGGCGAAAGCGCCGAAAATGTCATGGTGGATGGAGCCACGGCTAATTGTGCAGAAGTGGATAATCTGGATATAGGCGAGGGCCGCTATTTTACGCAGACCGAAGACACCGCGACCCAGAATGTGATTTTGCTCGGCTTCGATGTGGCAACGAAATTGTTTCCGAACACGTCGGCAGTCGGCAAGGAAATTTCCGTTCGAGGGCTGCCTTTTCGCGTAGTAGGCGTGGCTGCCGCTAAAGGAACCATTTTTGGCATGCCTCAAGACGTGTTCGCTACCATTCCGTTACGAACGTACATCAAAACCTTCGGCCCAGCGGTTCGCCAACGCAGCATGTATTTCGTCGGCACCGCCAAAGACGACAACCGATTTACGGAAACCGTCGAAGAAGTACGCGCTTTGCTGCGCGGGCGTCGCCAGTTGAAATACAACGAGAAAGATAATTTTGGGATTAACACGCCCGACGCGATTATGGGGATGCGTGACCGAATTCTTGGGCCGATTTTTATTACCGCCATCGCAGTTCCGGCCATCGCACTGGTCGTCGGCGGCATAGTCATCATGAACATCATGCTGGTCAGCGTTACCGAACGAACCAAGGAAATAGGCATACGCAAAAGCCTGGGCGCTCGACCAAAAGACATACTGCGCCAATTCCTGATTGAAGCGGTTACTCTGTCTGCCATCGGCGGTTCGGTTGGTGTCTTCATTGCCTGGGTGGCGGGCAGAATCGTCACGGCAGTGTTCTTCCCAACCTACCTTTCAATCAGCGCAGTTATTGTTGCTGTGGGCGTTTCCGGCATGATCGGCGTGCTGTCGGGTATTTTGCCTGCGCGCAAAGCGGCAACGTTGGATCCAATTGAAGCTTTAAGAGCAGAGTAATATGAAACTTTTCCGAAACGACATCTGGGAAAATCTGAAAATGGCGATGGACACGTTGCGCATGAAC
>JAGNMH010000086.1 GCA_017991275.1 Acidobacteriota bacterium | reverse complement strand
GGTTTCGCTTGCTTACGCGCGCGGTACTGATCCGAACTAAGTTTCGAGCGTAAACGGATTAAAGTTGGTGTCGCGGTCGTAATAATCCTCGTGTTCGACACGTTTCAGGAAATTGACTATCAAATAAGTAAACGGAGTGATGACGGCTTCCCAGGCGACTTTCATCAGGTAATTGCTCACCATCACCACGAAGACCAAATCGTTCGGCATAATCGAAGAGTTGTAAAACGCCAGCGGGTAAAAGATCAGGGAATCAACTCCTTCACCCACAATAGTGGAGCCGATGGTTCGCATCCACAGCCAGCGTCCGCTGGTCAGAATCTTCATTTTGGCCAACACGAATGAGTTTGCAAATTCGCCCGCCCAAAATGCAATCAGCGAAGAAAGTACAATGCGCGGCGTGCCGCCAAAAATCATTTCGTAAGCATCCTGTCCCTTCCAACCCGGTGCAGGCGGCATTTTTACCACCGCCCAACTCATAAACGCGGCAAAGATCAGCGCGCCGAAACCTGCCCAAATTACGCGCCGTGACCGCGCGTAACCGTAAACTTCGGTCAGCACGTCGCCGAAAATGTAGCTCAGTGGGAAGAACAGGATAGCCGTGCCAAATTCTGGCAGCGAGCCAATTTTTGAAACCTTCTGCACTCCAATTATGCCCGAACAGAGCAGCACAGTGACAAATGCAGCCATAACCAAATCATAGTACTTATAAGTTCGTTGGTGAGTATTAGCAGCCTGATTTTTCAAATGGAAATCTCCCCAAAAAGCCATCAGCCTTATTTCTTCTTCTGTTTTGCCAGATAAGCTTTTGATTGCTGGCCGACAATGCTGACCAGATTGCCCATCGCCACGTTGACGTCAATCAAATGCAATCCCCAGTTTGCCTGAACCTGTCCGGCAACAACGATGTCTCCGGCAATGTCGTCAGTGCGTGGGTCTTTCGGGTTGCCATGTACTTTCAATGCCAGATAAGAGCCGTTCTCGTTCTGGACACATTCGGCAGTCAGCAAGCCCGGCACGCTGACAAAAGGAGTCTTGATAGGCTGGGCAGGCGTCACCCAGGGTTTCGGTTCCGCAGAGGACGACCCGGCGGTTCGAGCAGCGCCCAGATAAGCATGAAGCTCGCCGCTGATTCCGTCCAAGGCGGCAGGATTTGTGCAGGCTGCAACCATTCCTTCGCCGGGAACGCGACCAAACAAAGTGTTCGCCGGAGGCGGCGCGTTGTCGCGGAAGGTGACGTAGGAAATCACGCAGCCGGTTTGATTAGCCGAATGACACAACGGCATCTTTTTGAACTGGCCGCCCACATCTTTGCCTTTTGGCACGGCTACATTCATTCCCAGCAGCATGGCTGAAACGACGCGATCCTGAATCGGTTTGCCGTCAATTTCATTTTTGATGAGCTGCATTAACACGCTGGAACCTTGCGAATGTCCGATCAGAACTACGCCGCGTCCTTTGTTGTCGTTGGCTAGATAATGGTTCCAGGCGTCCAGCACGTCGTTGTAACCCAACATCATATTCATCGCCATCGGCTTGCCGGACAAACTGGCTCGCAAAGCGGTCAGCGTAACTTGGCGATAGAGCGGCGCGTAAACTCTGCACTGGGAACCGAACCTGGCGAATTGATGCTGGATGACGTTGCGCTCTTCAGGCCCGGCGTTCATATCGCTGTTTGCCGTCGTGTCGTTTGAAACCGTAGGGTAAACGTAAAAACAATCAATCGGAGCGTTCGGATTGGCCGTCCATTTTTCTTCGGTCAGCTTGCCGTTCGCAGCGACGATGGTTGTGGTCAAATCCACAGCGCAAGCATCCTGCCTGCCCGGACGGCAAAGCCAGCTTTCGCCTTTGCCGTAATCATTTTTGGGTTGAGTTTGAGCCTGCTGCTTGCCCACCAGCAGCAGAGAGATAAAAGCCAGAGCAAAAAAGAATCGTCGAAGCATATTGTCCTCAATGTGGAGCGCTGCGCCTTTGGCGTAGCTTTGGTAGCCCTTTGCGGCGCGCCCCTTTAATTGACTACCAAAGCTACGCCGAAGGCGCAGCGCTCCAAAGTTTTATTTGCCGTCCACAGAAAACGCCAGCAGCGCATTGCCGGGCATCCCCAAAATTCGTCCGTAACCGGAATTGACGTAAACCATCCCACCCACGATCACGGCACCCCCGGCGTCAATGGTTCCGCCTTTGGCTTGTTTGCCGTTAACCGCGTCGTAAGGTTGAGCCGCCGTGTCGAAGTCCCAAATGATTTTGCCGTCGGCAGTTGCATAAGCCCGCAAATGGCCATCTGAAGTACCAGAAAACACAACGCCGGGAATTAAACTGGCCGCCGCTGATTGAGCGTTGCTGCATCGCGCCGCGCCCCACGAACACTTTACCTTCGGAGCAGGAACTTGCCACAGCACCTTGCCTGTGGAGATTTCGACTGCTGATAACCCAGGTTTGAGTTTGTCTGGTTGCCCAAACGGATCAGCCACCGGCACATAAGTCACTTTGGCGTCGGCGGTGAATCCCCACTCTATACCGCCGAGCGCGGTTCCCAGGCCGAGTTTCACTTCCCAAAGCTTTTTGCCCTGACCGTCAGGATCAAGCGCGAACAAAATTCCTCCCTTGTTTCCAGCCAACAAAACATCTTTGCCGTTGGGCAGTTTTCGCAAAATCGGCGAACTGCCGAAATCGAAATCCGGCCCGGCTTCCTGAGGACAATTGCCTTGCCCCGGCTGGCGACAATTCATGATGAAGTTGTCTTTGGGCAGCACCTGATTCGTCCAACGGATTTTTCCAGTCGCCAGATCAAACGCGATGATGGCGTTGCTGCCTCCGGTTGCGGCGTCGGTGTACGAGTTGCCGGTTCCGGCGTAAAGAACTCCGCGTTTCAAATCCAGCGTCGGCGCTGACCAAATTGCCGCGCCAGCCGGGCCATACAACTGAGTCCCAACGGAATTCTTTTTGTAAGGTTTCGGCTCTTCGGTAATGGAATAAGTCTGCCAGATCAGTTTGCCGCTGACGGCGTCAACCGCAGCCATGCTGCCTCGAAACTTGCAGCATTCGTATTTGTCGGGGCGCGAAATGGCTTCTTCAACCGACGACACCGGCACGTACAAACGATTGCCGTTCAGCACCGGCGAACCTGTGATGCGGGCGACGGGATGTTTGTCCAGATTCAGCTTCCACAGCGAAGCGCCGGTTTCGGCGTCCACCGCATGAACGTTTCCGCGTTCGTCGCCGAAGTAAGCCGCGAACTTCGCCTTACTTCCAGCCGGCAAGGCTCCAACAGAAATCGCCGTTCGCACCGGAGCGCCAACGCTGATTGCCCAATAGGCGCAGCCGGTTTGCGCGTTCAGGCTGATGACCTGCCCCGAATCCGTTCCCGCAAACAGCCGATTGCCGACAACCACAGGCTCTCCGATGGCCATCGTCGCCGGGTAAGCGAACGCCCATTTCACTTTCAGCTTCGGCACGTCTTCGGCTTTCAGACCCGGCTTCGGCTGAAATCGAGTGTTTTCCAAATCCAATCCCCAACCATTCCAGCCAGCGGCTTTCAAATTGATCGGCCCGCCGGGTGCCGTGCAGCGATTGGCCAGTTGCGCGGGATCAATCACGCCAGTCGGTTCTTTGCCGGTCAGGTAAACGGCAATGGCTCGAATTTCGAGCGGCTTCAAACCGTTGGCCTGAGCCTTCATCACGCCGGTCGTCAACGCAGTGATGACTTCGTCCGTGGCTTTGCGAGCAATGATGCTTTTTGGCGGAGTCCGTCCTTCGGCGTTGTCGTGGCAAACGGCGCAGCGTTCGCCATAAAGCTTGGCTCCGTCAGGCTGAGCGTCCTTGCCAGTCTGCACCTGAGCAGTCGAATTGAATCCGTGAACACAGGCCAGCGCCAACACAACGGCGCACAGCCAAAAGAGCTTAATTGATGATTTCATTTGCGTCTTCCTACTTTGGTGTATGGATTGATGAGTTTCAGTTGCTTGTGTGTTTGGCTTCAGCTTTTGGCTCCAGGCCTAAATGCTCGCGGAACCAGGCCGCAGCGGCATTCGAACTGATTTCAAACGCATCGCCGATGTACATTTCAAAGTGAGTGATGCCGGGAACGATCACCAGTTTTTTCGGGCCGGTCAACACGTCCATTGCTGCGATGGCGTTTTCCTTGTTGTTTATCAGTTCTTCTTTTTCTGCCGGAATCAGCATGACCGGGCGGTCGCCAACGGCTTTCAAGTAATGAAACGGGCGGTATTCGGCGACCATCTGACTGGTTTCAACGTCCACCATTCGCCGATAAGAAAAGCCTGTTTCAAACTCGCCGCCTTTGCCGGTTCGAGCGCGCTGAATCGCGTCTTCCAGAGCCTTGCCGCGCAGCGGAACCGGGCCGGCGGGCGCGTTTTTGCCGGAAATTGCCGGGACTTGTCCGACGACGGCTTTGACGCGCGAATCCAGCGCGGCCACGACAATCACATTGCCCCCGGCGAAGCTCGATCCCCAGATGCCGATGCGATCGGGGTCAACGCCGGGTTCGCCTTGCAGGTATGAAATCGCGTTGCGGTAATCTTCGACCTGTTTCAGCGGAATCAGCCGAGTGCGTTTGGTGACGGTTTCGACTTTGCCACTGCTGTGGCGAGCATCATCTCGGACTGGTTCTTTTTCACCTCGGCTGACGGTTGGCTCGGCCTGAGCGATAAAGCCGTCGCTGGAACCCCAGCCGCGATAATCAATTACCATCGCCACCAGACCGCGTTCGGCAAATCGAGCGCCGTACTTTTCAATCGAGAAATGATTTCCGGCCCAGCCTTGCCCCAGCACGATGCCGGGAGTTTTGCCTGATGGCGAAAACCCTTTTGGGAAAAAGATTTTGCCGTAACAGCCAATGCCGTCACTGTAAAAAGTGATTTCGCGCGTGGTGACGCCTTCGGCCAGGGTGTAAACCCAGTCGGACGGCCATAAACCTGTCTTGAGTTTCTTTTCAGCAGTTTTGTCTTGGGCGGAAGCGTTTCCGGCCAGGCAGACCAACAAAAAAATCGTCAGGAAGATCGTCTTGTGTTTGTTCACAGCTACCTCACCAAGTTGGAGCAAAGTTTCAGTCGCAAAGCGACAGTCGTTCACAACTGACCGGCGCTTTCTGACTGAAAACGGATGGACTTTTTGACTACGATTATGAGCGTCGCAACTTTGTCGTTGGCTGTGTATTATTCCCGCTGGCTGCCGTGCTGTGAAGTGCGCGCCGCCGTTATACGAAATAATTTTTGCTTTCATTCATCGAGGTAAGACTTGCAGTTTCAAAGTTCTCAATCTTCAACCGCGGCCAGAATGGCCAAAACCGACGACTCATCACAAGCTAACCACACTCTGACGGGCGAATTTCGCCATCACGCCGGGTTTCATTCCAGCTTTCTGGCCAACAACCGCGACGTTGTCGTTTACCTGCCGCCCGGCTATCTGGATTCGAAAAGTCACGAGGGCGAAGCAAAACGCTTTCCGGTTTTTTACCTGCATGACGGGCAAAACCTGTTCGACACCGCGACGGCTTTCAACGGAGTGGAATGGGGAGTGGACGAAACGGCTCAGCAATTGATTCTGAGGGGAAGAATCGAAGCTCTGATTATCGTGGCCATTTACAACACCGGAGCCGACCGGATTGACGAATACGCTCCGACGGTTGATCCGCGCCAGAAACGCGGCGGCAAAGCCGATCTTTACGGACGCTTTTTGATCGAAGAGTTGAAACCGTTCATTGACCAAAATTACCGAACTCTGGCCGGGCCGGAATTTACAGGACTTGGCGGTTCGTCGCTGGGCGGACTGGTCTCGCTTTATCTGGGGCTGAAACATCCAAATGTTTTCAGCAAGTTGATGGTTATGTCGCCTTCGGTCTGGTGGGATCACGGGATGATTCTGCATTACGTTCAGCATTTGCGAGCCAAACCGACGACGCGCATCTGGCTGGACATAGGATCGAAGGAGGGCAAATTCACTCCGGGTTACGTCCGCCAATTGCGCGACTTGTTGATCGCTCAAGGCTGGCGGCTGGAAGCCGATTTGAAGTTCCTGGAAATTCGCGGCGGCCAACATTCCGAAGCCGCCTGGGCAAAGCGCGTCGAACCGGCCCTGCGTTTTCTATTTCCCAAACAACAACCTATAAGATGATCGTTTCTCCGTGGAGCCAGCTTAACGAAGCCGAGCAATTGGCCATTGCGCCAAAGCTAGGCAACTTTTCTGAAGATATGTTTGAAGTCGCCGCCGAACGATTTAACCAATTCGTCATCGAATACGACCAGCAAGGCGCAATCAATCACAGAGCGACAGAAGACAATCTGCTGACTGCTCAAAACTTTATTGCTCAGGCTTCGGGTTTCTGGAAACAAATTGTCGAGATCAAAGGTTTCAGGCGAAGTTATTTGGAGTTGACGGTTACTGATCGGGATGAATTTTTGCGAGTGCTGACCAAATCGGATTACGTCATCAACCGCGAACCGTTCTGGACGATTCACAAATTCGACAGCGCGCGCGAACTGACCGATTACTCACATCAACCCTCTTTGCATTTCGCCAACGACCGAGCCGACGAAGCCGGGTACGGCCACAACTACTTTTTCGTTCATTGGGATAAAACTTCGTGCTGGTTCAGAAAATCAAACTGGCCGATTCGGCGGTTGCCTGGGGTGCGGCAGATTGAACAGCTTTACGCCGCCGTGCAGCACCGATTCGGCTGCGCTTGCCCACAAACCGTCAGCCAGCATTTGAAACGCCGCTGAAACTCAACCAGCGAATTCCACCATTGCCATTCCACGCACTCCGGGCTTGCAGCGGAAAATGCCTCCGGCCAGAGGCTGTTTGGCCAATTCTTCGGCAGGCATTCGAGTGCTGGCCGTGGTGATGTAAAGCTCATCCAGATTCGCTCCGCCGAAACAGCACGAAGTCGGACGCGCAACCGGCAAACGGACTTCGTCAATGATCTGGCCGTTTGCGGGGTTTACTCGAATAACGCGCCAGCCGTCCCACAGGGCAATCCAAAGCATTCCTTCTTCATCAATCGTCATGCCGTCCGGTGAAGCGCCATCATCGGGGATTTCAATCACCAATCGTTCGTTGCTGATTTCACCAGCCGTCACGTCAAAGTCGAACGCGACGACTTCTCCGGTCGGCGAATCAATGTAAAACATGGTCTTGTCGTCCAGACTCCAGGCCAGACCATTTGAAATCCAAACGTCATCGAGCTGGCGATAAACATTCAAATCAGGATCGAGCCTGTAAAGAAAGCCGCTTGGTTCGTCGTGCTGGACGCGGGTCGTCCCCGCCCAGAACCTGCCAGCCGAATCGCATTTGCCGTCGTTGAACCGGTTTTCTGGCAAATGCTCTTCAGGATCAGCAATTGCCGCCAGCCGTTCGGTCTTCAAATCAAGGCTGTAAAAACCATTTTGAAGCGCCAGCAAAACCCCGCCTGAACGCTTGCCAACCGCGCATCCAATCATCTGACCTACATCAATTTTGCGGTCTGAGCCGTTGGCCGGATCAAACACGTGAAAGGCCTTGCCTTCGATGTCTACCCAATAAAGCTGCTGAGTTTTTGCGTTCCACCACGGCCCTTCGCCAAGCAATACCCTGGCATCGAGCGCCAATTCCGCTTCGATCATTTGCTGCCTCTTTAATTTGTGAAGTTGATTTGAGTTTGAGAAAACGCCGAAAACACTTGGAAACCGTCGCCGCTAACCGCCGCCGACAAAATGGACGATCTCCAACTTGTCCCCCGCCTGTAACCTGGTTTCAGACCAGGAGGCGCGCGGAACAATGGAAAGGTTGAGTTCGATGGCCAGCCGCCCGGCAGTCAGTTCCAGCAGTGCGACCAGATCAGTGACGTTGGAGCCTGCTGTTATTTGGCGGGCTTCGCCGTTGACAGTAACTTCGATTGTGTTTTGTTCGCTCACGGCGGGCATTATCCGACAGCCCAACCGAAGTACTCAAGACAAGCTGCCATAGTTTGCCTCAAGCACGACAAACTATGCAGAGTTTACTCATTCTTGGGCAAGGTTCTAGCAAAGCCTGCGCCAAGTAAGGGCGCATCACACACTTATATCAGGCCGTGAATCTTCAAACGGAATTCGTTGTTGGTCAGGGTTGGGCCGTCAGGAGCGCGGCGGGCGAAGTTGATGGTTTCCGCGCAGATCATGGCGATGCCTCCGTCTGTGGTTTCCGCTGCTGTCGCCGCTCCGTAATGCCGATTGGTGAAGATCGCTTTTAGGCGAGGGTTGGGCGGGCAGGTCAACCCGTACCTGAGCGAAGCCAGGGGCAGTTCAGGTGGCTGAGCCGGATTGATGAACTCCAGGCAGTCGTCGTAAATGTTGATGCGAGCCTGCCGGTCGCGCGCGCTCATGTCGCGATGCGCCAGAAAGTTGGTCAGAGCTTCGACGATTGCTCCGCGATGATAATTTGCTCTGCCAGGGACAAACTGGCCGTGTGAATCAGCAATAATTTCTTCAATGGTTTGAGCCGAACCGTTTTCGCGGGTTTTGCGCGAAGGCCGGGTTTCCCGTAAATCAACGAATCGTTTTATGAAATTCAGCGAACCGTCCGCCAGTCGCAGCAGATTGCCTTGCAACCGATGCGATTCTATAACCGGCGAGCCACCGGCTTTGGGAATAGCGCCGCTGAAACGAGTCAGCAACACATCTGCGCGTGGCATCAATTCGGCGATTCGTTCATTCAACCCAAACAGCATCAATCCACCGACAGTTGGCAACCAATCATCTTCGATCTTCACGGCCAAACCCATCTCGCGCATCACCGCATCGTTTGGGTAACCTTTTGTCGTTTCTCCCCAGTAACCGGGATTGACGCTGCGGACGTAACTCCACAACAAAGATTCATCAATGTCTGTTTCAATGTTGGCTTGGAAGACCGGAACCTGCTCAAAACCGGTGCGGTGCAATTCGTGATAAATGCGGGAAAGCTCTTCGCGCGTGGCTTCGCGTTTGATCGCGCCTTCGCGCAGGTAAAATCGGTCGTCCAATGTCCGATGCGGGCGGTCGTCGGCGTCAATTTCCAGAACGACTATGCGTCGTCCGCTGTCGAAGGCGACTTTGTTGATGTAAGGAAAAACCGGAGGCTGAATCTGGTTGGCGCAAATGTCGCGCAACTGTTCTTCAATGTCTTCAGGGTTTTCGACGCCTTCGATTCGCAATTGGTCGTTGACGCCGAAGATCATTGCTCCGCCTGCGGTGTTGGCCAGCGCGATGATTTCCGCCGTCATCTTTTCGGCGTTGCTGTATCGGACTTTCAGTTCCAGGAAGGTATCTTCGCCGCCGCGTAGCAACCTGACCAATTCGGCGCGCGAAGTCGCTTGCGCAGGAAGATCAACCTGATATGCGTGATATGACCGCGCCGTGCTTAACTGTTGGCGTTGATTGTGGTTGTGACGTTTGCGAGACATCGCGTTGGCTGTTTCAGCTTCAGCCGAAGCCAATAAGTTTGCGGCGAGCATGATCGCCGTACGAGGAAACAGGTGTGCGGCAACTCGGGGGGTGCCGTGAAGAAGTTAGATGTGGTTTTAGGGAAAGAAGCAAAAACTAAGCGTTCTTGATCTCTTCCTTTTTGTCATCTTTGGCATCGGCTTCGGCAACACCTGCTTTGAAGCTGCGAATGCTTTCTCCCAGCCCTTTGGCCAGCGACGGCAGTTTCTTGCCTCCGAAAAGAAGCAGAACGATAGCCAGAATGACGATCATTTCGGGGTAACCAAGTCCAAACATAATAAAAAATCTCCTTGGGTTAGTGATGGCGGGCATTGTAGCGGCGCGCGTAGAGCAGTGTCAATTAGGGCTTCCTTGATGTTGATAAAGTCGGATGCTATAGTGCCGCACGGTTAGATGAGTGGTTCAATCATCAATAAAATCACGTGTTTTACTACGTTATTCGTTACGCAAGCTCCGGCTTGCGTTCTGGTTTTTTGAGGTGCGAACTCGGACTTGTGCCGGGTTTTCATTGCAAAGGTTTGCTTCGCCGGGAGAGCGAAGCTTCATAGATAATTAGGAGGAAGAGATTATGGCAGACAATAATGGCAACAACAGTGACAAGCTGATTTACTTTTTGATCGGAGCCGGTATTGGCGCGGTCACCGCCATGCTTTTTGCGCCGAAATCAGGGAGCGAACTTCGCTCGGAAATTGCAGATGCCACGCGCAAAAGCCTGGATTACGCTCGTGACACAGGACGAGATGTAGGCGAACGCGCTCAGGAGTATTACCAAACCAGCGTCGAGCGCGCGACTGATTTGACGGCCCGCAGCCGTGAAGCCGTAACCGACTTGACACAGCGAGGCAAGGAACTGGTCAACAGCCAGAAAGCTCAATTTGCCGCCGCCATCGAAGCAGGCAAACAAGGTTACCGCGAAGCCAAGCAGGCCGATCAAGGCCGCAGCAGTGCAGCAGTCGAAGAAAGTTAATCGGTAATTGGTGGTTGGTTAATAGTCAAATCAGATTTCCAGCCACCAACAATCAATCACCATTTCACGGAGCACGCAGTGGAGAACTGGCAAATCACTCTCATAGCAATTGGCGTCGTAATACTTTTGATGGTTCAGGTTGGTGTGTTTATCGGCCTTTACCTGCTGGCTCGTAAATTGGTGGCATTGGCTGAACGCGCTGGCACTTTGCAAACACGTGCTGAGCTACTGATTACAAACACCGAACCCGTGTTGAAACTCGCTCACAGTCTGATGGGCGAATTAAAAGAAGCTTCAGGCTATTTTGCCCAAGGCGCTGAACACATCAGCGCGATTGCCGAAATGGCCAAAGATGAAGCTGCTGAAATTCGCAACCTGCTTGGCGACACGACTGCGATGGCTCGGCGCGAAGTCGAACGCGCTCAAGATAAAGTCGAAAAGGTTCAGGACACTCTGGCCATCGCGGCTGATCAATTTCAACGCACCACCGTCATGGTTCAACACAGCGTGCTGGAACCGGCGCGCGAGTTTTCATACGTAATGTCCGGCCTGCGTCGAGCAATGGCAGTTATGTTTGCCGGCAGTCGGCTGCCGGTTAATCAGGCTTATCAAGACGAAGAGATGTTTATTTGATGCTCCATCTGGAGCGTTATTAGTAAAGTGCGACAACAAACGCGCTCGGCTCTGGCAAAAGCAACGGAGACCGGGCGCGTTTTTTATGATTGAGCTTTTGAGATATTATCCGGCTGCATTTTGGCCGCTTCTTTTTTTGCCAGTCCAGAACGCTGCATGCACAAATCAAGCAAATGGAATAATTGGAGATTATGAGTACCGACGCGAAACTTGACCTGAAATCTACCGTCAACCTGCCCAACACTGATTTTCCGCAAAAAGGCAATCTGCCACAGAACGAACCCATTCGATTGCAGAAATGGGATGCGATGAATCTGTACAACAAGTTGCGCGAAGTCCGCGCGGGCAAGCCGGTTTACGTGCTTCACGATGGGCCGCCGTATGCCAACGGACGGCTTCACATTGGCCACATTCTGAACAAAACCCTGAAGGATTTTTGCGTCAAGTCGCGTTCGATGATGGGGAATTGGGCGCCGTATGTGCCGGGTTGGGATTGTCACGGCTTGCCGATTGAAATCAAAGTCGAAGAGGCGCTCGGCTCCAAAAAGAACGAAATGCCAGCG
>JAGNMH010000766.1 GCA_017991275.1 Acidobacteriota bacterium | reverse complement strand
GCACAAGTACGAATACTCCGCCAAAGTGAAAGAAGTCAGCCGCCGGGTCTTTTTGGTTGGCGATTCGACGGCTCAGGTCAAAGTGACCACGGTTGGCGGAGTCGTGACAGGCTTTCGCGGAGTTCGCGCAGTCGTCGAAGCCATTTTGGAAGGCCGAAGCATTGGCAAAGAAAGCCGCGGATTGAAACGGGAACTGGATTTGCACTTGCTGGTTCGCAAAGTGCTGGACGGTTTTTCCGACGAAGATTACGACCGGTTGATTGATTTCATTGACGGTCAGTTGAAACACATCTTGTCCGCCGTCACACGCGATGATCTGGCGATGATGTATTTGAAACTTGTCGCCTCACAGCCCCGGTTGGTGATGATGAGCGCGAAAGGCTTGTTGCGGGGAATTGGCTGATCCGATTTTGATAGAGTGGATAGAGTTATGGAAATCTCTTTTGCAAATCGAGTCGTCGTCGCGCCGGACACGTTGATCAACGTTGTTGGCGAAGAAGCCGTGCTGCTGAACCTGAAAAACGAGCAGTATTACGGTTTGGACGTGATGGGCACTGAAATGTGGCAAGTGCTGACCGCCAGCGGTTCGATAAGTGAAGCTTACGAAAAACTGCTGGGCGAATATGATGTCAGCGCCGAAGTCCTGCAAAAAGACCTGAATGATTTGTTAGTGAAACTTCTGTCGAACGGCTTGGTGGAGTTACAAGGTGAATAAACTGGCTAAGCTGAAAGCGATGTCCGGGAATGAGCGGCGCTTGCTGTTGCAGGCCTGGCTGCTGTTGCCGGTCGTCAGAATCATGCTTTGGCTGGCTGGTTATCGCCGAACATTCGCCAGTTTGAAATTCTTGTTACGGTTGAGTGGCGACCAGAACGATGCAAACCTTGCCGAAACTGCCAGCCGCGATTGGCATCAACAGGCGGCCACGTTTGGACGATTGGTGAACGGCGCGGCCACTCATAGTTTGATCGTAGTCAATTGTTTGCCTCGATCATTGGTTCTGTGGTGGATGTTACGTCGCGCTGGCCTTGCGGTTGATTTACGCATCGGCGTGCAAAAAGAAGCCGATGTTTTTGCAGCGCACGCCTGGGTAGAATACGCAGGCGTGCCCGTCAACGATCAGAGCAGTGAGCAGTATTCCCCGATTCTTTCCACCTTTGCCCCGTTAGAGAGTAAAACGCTGTGAGCGGGATCGCAGGCATTTACAATTTGGATGGCCGCCCGGTTGATTCGCAATTATTGACTCGGATGACGGACAGCCTGGCCTTTCGCGGACCTGATGCACTGCAGGTTTGGAATCGTGGCTCGGTTGGATTCGGCCACACTCTGTTGCGCACAACTGATGAATCCACCGATGAACATCAACCACTTAGTTTTGATAATCAGATTTGGATCGTCGCCGACGCTCGCATTGATGGCCGCGAAGATTTGGTGCGAAAGCTGAATGCCAACGGACGTAATGCTTCATTACTAAAGCCGGATGTTGAACTGATCCTGCACGCTTATCACGTTTGGGGCGAAGCCTGTGTTGAGCACTTGCTGGGCGATTTTGCCTTTGCGATTTGGGATGAAAGAGAGCGTAGGCTTTTTTGCGCGCGCGATCATTTCGGGGTCAAGCCGTTCTTTTACTCGCCGGTTGGTGATTGCCTTGTGTTCAGCAACACACTGGATTGCGTTCGGTTGCATCCGGCTGTGTCCGATGAATTGAACGAACAATTTATCGCAGATTTTCTGCTCTTTGATGTCAGCCAGGATGAATCCGTCACTGTGTTTGCCGATGTTCTGCGGCTGCCGCCAGCGCATTGCCTGACGTGTTCTGTGGACGGGTTGCGGGTGCGGAAGTTTTGGATTTTGCCCGAACCCAGTCTGGTTTATCGCAAACATCCGGGTGCGTTTATTGAACAGTTCAATGAGTTATTTGACAGGGCTGTCGCGGATCGTTTGCGAACTCGCAACATCAGCGTGCAGATGAGCGGCGGGCTGGATTCGACGGCAGTGGCTGCTGTCGCGCATCGTTTTCTGACGAAGCGGACGGATGGTTTCGATCTACGTGCGTACACCATCATTTTCAATCGGTTGTTTGCTGACGACGAAGGCGAGTATGCACAAATGGTGGCGGACGATTTGTGCATTCCCATTCGTTATCACGTGGCGGACGATTATCTACCGTTCGCGCATTTTGATCGGCCTGAAATCCGCATGCCGGAACCGTGGAATGAACCGGCAATGGAAATGGCGTATGACCAATACCTGCAAATGGCCGAAAACAGCCGCGTTGTTCTGACCGGAACTGATGGCGATACAGTGTTGCAGGAATTGCCGAATCTGTATTTCAAACATCTTTTCAAAAATGGCGGCTTCGGTAAGCTGTTGGCTGGAATGTGGTGGTTTGTGCGTGTCAAAGGGCAACCGCCACGAATTGGTCTTCGCGGCGCGTGGCGCAAATGGCGCAACCCGGAATCGAGCGATTATGAGATGCCGGTTTGGATCAACCAGGATTTTGCCCGGCGAATGGATTTGGCCGGACGGTTGCGAGAAATCAATGAAACGGGGCAACAGCATCCCTTTCGTCCGCGGGCGTGTCGCGTCATGCGATCGTCCCTGTTTTCGCAAGTCCTGGAGCCATTGGATCCTGGACTTACTTCCGTGCCGATTGAATGGCGGCATCCGTTTGCCGACCTGCGATTAGTCGAATTTTTACTGACGGTTCCGCCGGTTCCCTGGCTGGTGGAAAAAGAATTACTGAAACTGGCCATGCGCGGCCAGTTGCCCGAACCGGTCATTCAGCGACCGAAAACCCCTCTGGCGATTGACCCTTTGATTGAAGAATTACACCACGGGAATGTAGGGTGGACGGTGAATGCGACGAACCTGCCTGAAATTGAACGATACGTTGATTGCGGGCAGATTCGCGCTCTTGACGGTGAGACGGATATTGGTGCTTTGTGGAGTAACCTTCGGCCAATGGGGTTGAATTACTGGTTGACAGCCCTGAACTCAGCAAATCCAAAACAGGAATTGGAGGAAAAACATGAACTCGGAAACAAATACGCCGCAACCGCCCCAGCCGGTTGAAGAAAAAGCGACCGTCAAAGTTTATCGTTCGCCACAATTGGTCGAATACGGCAATATACAGCAACTTACTAATAC
>JAGNMH010000764.1 GCA_017991275.1 Acidobacteriota bacterium | reverse complement strand
GTTGTTCAATTCGCCCAGCGTGTAATTGAGCTTCATGATGTCTTCGGAAAGCTTCAAGCCTTTGGCGCTGAGCGCGGCGCGCATCAATCCCAACGCCGCCTGTTTTTGGGCATCGGTCATATCAATGAAGCCGGTTCCCTGGCGAACATAAAAATGCTGGTTCATCCATTTGCGCCATTCGTCGTCATTCACCGTGAACAGAGTTTTTGTTTTTTGCTCCGGCGTCAGTGCAGCCAAAAAAGCATCCGCGGCTTTGCGAACCGGCGCGGTTGAAACTCCAGTGGATTTGATGGCGAACAGGTTCGGAGCAACGTTGCCGTCTGTCGTCACGCCCTTGAACGGTTGAGCCAGCCCGGCTTTTTCCGATTCGATGGAGCGTTGTTTGAACATCTTGACTCGTTCGGCGGGGGATTGCTGTTGTTGCTGGGAAAGCGATTTGATGCCCAAGCCAGCGATGGCAATGAAAACAGCCAAGCCGCTGACAAAGAGAATTCGGGTTTTGGTGAATGTGCCTGACATTTTTTCCTCGCTAAAGTCAGTACCGCGACCGGTAGGAAGCGAGCTTTCGACGATGCTCGCTCCCTACCGGTCGCGGTACCAATTCGGTTATGCCAATTGTTTACGGATCGGCAGTTCTCGAATGCGTTTGCCCGTCGCCGCAAAGATTGCGTTCGTGATTGCCGGCAACATCGGCGGAACTCCAGGTTCGCCCACGCCTGCTGGCGGTTCGTTACTGTCCACCAAATGCACGTGAGTCTTAACCGGCGATTCCTGAATGCGCGGAACCAGATAATCGTGGAAGTTCGATTGCACGATGGATCCATCTTTGGCCGTGATTTCGCTCATCATCGCAATGCCCGCGCCGAAGGTTGAAGCGCCTTCAAACTGCGAACGCACCCGGTCAGGGTTGATAACTCGGCCAACATCTGCGGCGATGTGAACTTGCGGAATGCGAAGCCTGCCAGCGTTATCCACTTCGACTTCGACGACGGCGGCGATGTAGCTGTAAAAACTCCAATGCGCCGCGATTCCCCAGCCGTGACCTTTCGTCGCTTTCTTTTTCGCCCAGTTGGATTTTTCCGCAGCCAGTTCGATGACGCGGCGCAACCGCGCCGTGTCGAGCGGGAATTTATCCGCCATCGGGCCACGCGCGCCGATGTCTACCTTGCGATCTTTGCCCAGCAAATCCAGCAGGTATTCGACTCGATCCCGATTGGCCAGCGCAGCCAGTTCGTCAGCGAACGAATGCACTCCAAAGGCGTGGTAGATATTCGCCACGGAACGCAGCCAGCCGATGCGAACATGAGCTTTGGCTGGGCCGTTTTCCGCGCGATGGTTCGCAATATCGAACGGCAGATTCGTCCAGCCCATTCCAAGTTCAAAGCCCTGACCGGTGTTTGCCGCCGGACTGAACATCGCTCCAATCGAAGGAAACGCGCTGCGCTGCAACCACGCCGTCGGTTTGCCTTTGTCGTCCACGCGAGCTTTCAAATACATCGCCGCAACCGCGTGGTAATAATCGAATTTGAGGTCGTCTTCGCGCGTCCAGGTGACTTTGACCGGCTTGCCAACTTGTTTCGACAACAGCGCGGCTTCGGCCACGTAATCGGGTTTGGATTTGCGACCGAAACCTCCGCCCAGCAGCGTCACATGGCATTCGACGTTTTTCTTGTCTATGCCCAAAGCGGCGGCGACAGTGTCCTGCACGGCTTGCGGGTTTTGCGTCGCGGTGTGGATGACGACTTTGCCGTCTTTGAAATCGGCCACCGCCACAGGAGTTTCCATCGGAGCGTGCGACAGATGCGGCACGTAATACTCTGCTTCGTGAGTCTTGCCGCCTTTGGCAAATTCGGCGTCAACGTCGCCGATGTTGCGCGCAGCCTTCTGCGGTTTGCGAACCGTTTCCAGCAACTGTTGTTTGTATTTCGCCGAATCGTAAGCAGCGTTTTCACCCGCTTCCCATTCGATCTTCAATTTCTCGCGGCCTTTCTTCGCCGCCCAGGTGCTGTTGGCAATGACGGCCACGCCGCCCAACGGCTTGAACCCATACGGCGGAGTCAGGTGCGGCAACACCACGACTTTCTGAACGCCTTTCACCGCCAGAGCTTCCTTGTCGTCCACGCTTTTCAGCTTGCCGCCATAAACCGGCGCGCGTTCGATGGAGGCGTGAACCATTCCGGGCATTTTGGCGTCAATGCCGAACGTGCCTTTGCCGGTGACGATGTCGGAAATATCAACGGTCGGCATAGCTTTGCCGATGTAACGAAACTCGGCGGGCGATTTCAGCTTCAGGTCGGCTTTTTTCGGCGCGGTCAGTTTCGCCGCCGCCGTAGCCAGTTCGCCGTAACCGAGTTTTTTGCCGCTGGTGTGAACGACTTGATGATTTTGCGCTTTGCATTCGGCGGCGGGAACTCCCCACTTTTCAGCGGCGGCGGCAACCAGCATGTGACGCGCCGTGGCTCCGGCTTCGCGGAAAGCATCGTAAAAATCGCGGATCGAACAGGAACCGTCTGTGTTTTGCGAACCGTATTTGGCATCGCCAATGGCTTGTTCCAGCTTGACGCGTTTCCAATCGGCTTCCAGTTCGTCGGCCAAAACGGTCGGCAAAACGCTGCGAATGCCAGTTCCCATTTCCGACCGGTGAATGACAATCAACACCGTTCCGTCGGTTTCAATGCCCAGATAAACGTTTGGATTCCACGCGGCTTTTTCAGCTTTGGTCAGCGGAGCAGCCAACGCCTCTTCAGGCATTAACCTGGCGGCCAACACAAAAGCTCCGGCGGAAAAAACTCCGCCTAAAAATGTGCGACGAGTAACAACTTCAATTCGGTTCATTATTCGTCACCTCCTGCTTTTTGCGCCGCTGCTTTGGGGGCAGCAGCCGGTTTGGAATTCGCTGCGACTTTGATGGCTTCGCGGATGCGCTGATAAGTTCCGCAACGGCAGATGTTGCCTTTCATCGCTGAATCAATGTCGGCGTCAGTCGGCTTGGGTTTGGTCTTCAGCAGAGCCGCCGCCTGCATGATTTGCCCGGTCTGGCAGTACCCGCATTGCGGAGCATTGACCTGTTTCCAGGCCTGCTGAACCGGATGCGTGCCGGTGGCGCTCAGACCTTCGATGGTGGTGACGGCTTTGCCCGCCAGACTTTGCA
>JAGNMH010000765.1 GCA_017991275.1 Acidobacteriota bacterium | reverse complement strand
CGGCTCTGAGTTAATAACCGCGTGCAGAATTTCTATGCGATTGCGCCCGCTGAATGGCTGATGGCCGGTTGCCATTTCGTAAATCAAAACACCCAGACTGAAAACGTCTGTGCGATGATCCACGCGGTCGCCGACCGCCTGTTCAGGCGAACCGTAACCCATCGTTCCGTAAGGCACGCCAAGTTCGGTCATTGATTTGTCCGGGTCGTAAAGCTCATCGCCGCCCAGCATCTTGGCCAGCCCGAAATCCAGCACCTTAACCTGGCCTTGATCGTTGACGATGATGTTTGATGGTTTGATGTCGCGGTGAACTATGCCTCGCGCGTGAGCCGCAACCAGCGCGTCGGCAATCTGAATGGCGATGGAAAGCGCGCTGCGAAGTTCCAGCGGCTGCCCGGCGACAACCTGTTTCAAAGTGCGGCCGGGGATGAACGGCATGACGATGTAAAACCAACCGTCGCTTTCGCCAATGTCGAAGATGGCGCAGATATTCGGATGATCCAGCACGGAAGCAAGCTTGGCTTCGCGTTCAAATCGGCGGCGAGCGGTCTGGCTGGCGGCGAGTTCAGGCAGCAGAGTTTTAAGAACAACCAGGCGATTCAGCCGGGTGTCTTCGGCTTTGTAAGCCGTTGCCTGCCCGCCCTGTCCAAGCTGTTCGATAATGCGGTAGTGAGAAAGTGTCTTGCCGGGCGCGAGCGGGGTCATCTGAATCCTCTTTGTGATTTGGTCTTTACATTGAATTCGATTGAGTGGGCGCGCCGGAGTTTTATGCCGCGCGAATGTCATCAAAAGAAGCTGGCGCATGCTACTACCCGATGCTGGCGGCTTCAAGGTGTGAATCGAGAAGAGTTCAAACTATGCCAATGAAGAGAATTGATGATTCAATCAGCCGATTGGGATAATCATTTGCGGCCTTTTTGCTGCCGGTCACGGTTGCGCCAGTATTGAAATTCGTCGGCATGGACTTCGTAATCCAGCTCGCCTATGCGCGCCTGCATGCGCTCCTGAGCATCCGCCACGCCTTTGTTGTAAATGCTCGGCCCTATTTCTTCCAAAATGAACCCAAGCAACGCGCCCGCTTTCAGATTGCCTAGCGGTTCGTCCATGTTCATCTCAAAGTATTTTTGCAGCGATTCCAGCGCAGTTTGTTTTGCTTCTTTGGTCAGTTCGATGGTCATAAGTTTTATTTTCGATTCGCATTTAGATGTTAGGCATTATCACCTTTTGGTGACGTTTTGCCCGATAAGAGCGCGGCTATCGTCATTGCAACTGCAATCAGCAGCCACGATGCTCCTGGAACAACAAGAAATCTGAACGCGGGTTGCGGCCTGGGAGGCCCCAAAGCAACATCCCCGTAAAGAGTCAACGACACCAGCGCCAGAACTATCATCAAACTGTAAAGCATTGCCCTGGTCGGAACCGCCCAATGCCGCGAAACAACGTTAGCCAAAATGAGCGCAACAAACGGAGAAAGCACCCAGACAGCAAACATCAGCACCAGCAAATTGGATTCGTTATGGCTCCCAACACGAAGCATAAAACCGAACGAGCCTATGGCTCCGGTTAAGGCCATGATTAAGGCCGCTGCGCGCAGGGAACCCAAAAAACCGCTTTCATGCCTGAACGCACTTTTTTTCGGGATTCTTTTACGGGGGTTGATGCTCATATCCTCCTTGGACCTTACGAAATCAGAGTACAAAACCTTCAGCTTCTTTATGACGGTAAACTATTGCGGATGTTCATCCTAACTAACAACGCGACGGTCAACACGACGGTCAACCCGCCAATGCCGCCAAGGATCATGCCGCCAACGCCACTCATCAGGAATCCCGCAACTGCGCCAACAAGCATGGCAATGATTACTGCCAGGGAGTTCAGAACAAAGGCGCGTTTTCGACGGGAAACAAAATCACTCCCAGCCAGTTCCTCCGCGAGCATGCGCGACCGCATCGAACCGTCCCAACAACCTCCAAAGCGGCGAATAATCGCGGGACTGTACACCAACTCCGCGCGGCGATTCTCAATCCATTTTGAGAGAACCACCATCGTCACAAGCTGGTTTGATTTCCGGTGATGGCCGATGACTTTGACCTTTTTGTACCCATCTCCCCACAGCGGAGGAAAGCAATAGACCTTTGCGCCGGAACGAAAATGCTTCGTCCCGCTTCGTTGCTCTCGACCTCCAGGCCCGTAAGGATGCTGATCAATGATATTGCCGACCATACACCAAACAGGCGAAACCTCATTTTCGAGTTGTTCATTTTCCGGTTCGGAATTCATAGCGACATTTGATTTTAGCCGGCGAATGCAGGCGATAACATAAAGCCAGGGTGTAGCGCGTTAGCTTAAAACCTTGTGAAAGAAACAAAACAATTTCTTCCAGTTGCGTGTCAGGCAGTGCGGAGCTTCGCCACCAGGGTCGCCAGCCCCTGCAAGACCAAATAGCCCAACGAGGCATAAACCAGCGCAAATTTCACTCCGGCGCAGACTCCGGCCAGCCGAGCCAGAAAGTCACTGCCGTTTGTGGCGAGCATACGAAGCAGCGCCAGGTTTTCCGTCGCATCAAGTAGCCCCGCAAGCAGCACCGCCCAGGAGATGAAAACTCCCACCGCGGCCATTTTGTTGAAGGCGGAACCGGCCAGCATCGCGCAAGCAAGCGAAAGCGTCAGCGGGTAAAACACCAGAAAGCCGAAATCTATCAGCAGTTGCTGCCGAGCCGTTTCTTTAAGTGAGTCCCAGGAAGCTAGGATGGCCTCTGCCTTCGTTTTGCTCCAGGCAAACTCATAAGACAGAATTCCTTCCGGCGCGGCAGAAGTTCGGAGCGGTTTTCCCTGGCTGGTCAGCTTGAAGGCAAAAAGAAGCGTTCCAACCAGAAGGATGGCATACAACGGCCATCGGTACGGCGAAGAAACCCAGGCAAACGGATGTGTCATAAGTTTAAGCCTCCATTTCCGACTCGGCTGTCGAAGAGAATTTACTGCTTGATTTGATACGGATTAGCTGCGCGGCGGAGTATAGTTTCGCACCTTACGGCGGAGCAATTGTTTTCAGAAAAGCCACTGCGAAAGATTGTCCCAACTCCATTAGGAGTGATCTGTTTATAGCATTCGTTGGCAACTTTTCTTCAAGCTCCGTCAGGAGCGAACTGTGC
>JAGNMH010000763.1 GCA_017991275.1 Acidobacteriota bacterium | reverse complement strand
ACAAGGCAGAGCCGACCAGCGCGGTGACCCCAGCCCAGATTCCAAACACAGCAATGCCCGCCAGAGAAAACCACAACGAAGTCGGCAGCTTGGCCAAGCCGCTGATGTGCCGGTTGAAGTAAATCAATTGTGGCGGCATGTTTGTGAACAGCACGTGATTGTCGTTCAGTAAGACCGAAAGCGGCGTCTGACTGAGGATCAATCCGTAACTGACGACGAAGATGGCAATCACCGGCACGACGAAGTTCAAAGTCTCGCGGCCCAGAACTTTTCTGGCTGAAACGCTTTCAGATAACAAAGCCGCCGCCGCCGCCGCCCATCCGGCCAAAGCAATTTCAGGCTTTGAAATCAGAGCCAGCCCGGCAAAAATTCCGGCCCAGCGCATCAAATTTGACTGTCGCAATTGCACAAACCTGACAGTGCAAACCAGCGAAGCCAGCGAAAACAGGAATCCATACAACGCCGCGTAAGCATAAGGCTGGATGTAATTGGCCGTGGATTTAATCGCGCAGATGACCAGCACCAACCCGGTCGCCGCCGCCGATTCCCACACCGACATCAATCGCCGCGACAGCCAATAAATCATCAACAGAATCAAAATTGCGCAAACAGCTCCGCTGACTTTCAGCGTGCCAAGTCGAACGCCAAAGATTTTATAAAGCAGCGCGTTGAAGTGCGGAGCGAACGGCCCGTAAAGAAACTGCACATCGGAATACAAATGCTCTCCCGCCAGAATGCGTGTCGGCAGGTTCATTTCGCGTCCGTGATCCAGCAAGGGTTGAGTCCATCTTTGCCAGGAAGCGGCCAGCATGACCGCAAACAACACAGCCAGCGCCAGCAGGGCATAGCGGTCTTCGCGCTCGAATCCGAGCGCTGTTTTTTCTGTGCGGGGAGTTTCAGTTTGATCCATTGATTGTTGATTACGATTGGTTTGGAAAAGCAGGCGGATTATAGGAACGGTTTTGCCTGTAGCGCAATGCTGCCCAGCTTGCGTTTCGGTTGGAAGGCCAATGGAGAAAATCGTAGTTTCCATCTATCGCGCCACCAACCAAACGCAAACTGACAGTTCGCGCTACACCTGTGCTAAGCTAAGCCAACAAGTCTGAATCCCAAAAAAACAAATCTTCAGGAGGTTTGAGCCGTGATTGTTCCGCTCAATGAATACGATTTTCTCAAACGCGCGCTGGCCGTTTATGGCAACCAGGAAGCCGTAGTTTCCGGCAATTTTCGTCTGACTTACAACCAGCTTGGCGAACGAGTGAACCGCTGGGTCAACCTGATGCGTTCGCTCGGAGTTCAGCAGGGCGAACGAGTCGCCATCATTTCGCAAAACGATCATCGGTTGATGGACGGTTTTTTCGGCGCGCCGCTTGCCGGAATGGTTTATATGCCGATCAACTTCCGGCTGATTGCGGACGACTTCAATTACATCCTCAACCACGGCGAAGCCAAAATCCTGATTGTCGAAGACTGGCTGGTTCCAACCATCGAAACGATTCGCGGCGAACTGAAAACCGTCGAACACTTCATCACCTTTTCCGACAGCGGGGCAATCCCAGACGGCTGGCAAAACTACGACACGTTGCTCAACGCAGCTTCGGCTGAAACTCCAACGCCAGCCGAAGTTGATGAAAACGACGTTGCCACGATTCTTTACACTTCGGGCACGACTGGCCGACCGAAAGGCGTCATGTCTACGCATCGCAATTTGTACATCAATGCCCTGAACTCGATCATCGAATTCGGCTTGAAGCCAGAAGACGTTTACTTCCACACGCTGGCGCAATTTCATTGCAACGGTTGGGGCTTGCCTTATGCCGTGACCGGCGTCGGAGCCAAACACGTCATCGTCAAAAAATACGAACCGGGAAGTTTTTTTGACCTGGCGACGCGCGAAGGCCTGAGCTTTGCTTGCATGCCGCCAATCATGATTAACCTGGCGTTGAACCACCCGATGACCGACCAGCAGCGCGCCGCTCTGCCGCGCGAAGGCGTCCGCGTAGCCACGGCGGGTTCGGCTCCGCCAATGGCTTCGATCAAAGGGATGCAGGAACAATTCGGCTGGCAGGTGATTCAGATTTACGGCCTGACTGAAACTTCGCCCTTCCTGACCGTCAGCAAGGTTAAACCTCACATGCGCGACTGGCCGCAGGAAGAAAAATACCGAGTCCAAACGCGCACCGGTTACACGATGCTGGGCGTTGAAACTCGCGTAGTGGACGAAGCAGGCAACGACGTTCCGGCTGACAATCAAACCGTCGGCGAAATCATCGCTCGCAGCAATGTTGTGATGAAAGGTTACTGGCTTCAGCCCGAAGCCACCGACGCAGTGATCGTTGACGGATGGTTTCACACTGGCGATATGGCTACGATGGACGCCGAAGGCATGGTCGAAATCGTAGACCGAAAGAAGGATTTGATTATCTCCGGCGGCGAAAACATCTCTTCCATCGAAGTCGAAGGCATGCTGTACAAACATCCGTTGGTGCTTGAAGCCGCCTGTATCGCCATCCCCGACGAACGATGGGGTGAAGTTCCCGCCGCGCTGGTCGTTTTCAAACCAGGCCAGACTGCGACGGAAGACGACATCATCGCCTTTTGCCGAGACAACCTTGCGCATTTCAAATGCCCGAAATCCGTCAGCTTCATTGACGCGCTACCTCGAACGGCGACCGGCAAGATTCAAAAGAATCTGCTCCGCGATAAGTTTTGGCAGGGAAAAGGAAAGCGAGTGGGCTGAATAAAGCTGCCAAACAGTATTCTGAAACAGGCAAAGTTGAAAAAGGAAAACCAGACGTGTGTTATGTGTTACGCAGTGATTGTTGAACAAGGTGTATTTCACAACTGCTAAAGCGATTGTTTTTATGTAGCCCAAATAATTGACATACCAGATCGCACTGAATAACCTCCGCAGTATGAAAGATAAAATTCAAGTCGAACTTCGCGGCGGCCCTTTGAATGGTCAATTGGCAAGGTTTGATAATGCAATTGATACAGTACGAATTGAAGACATTGGCCATATTTTTGAGTCTGAAGAGAATCCCACAATTTACCACGAACAATGGCGTGGCTACGGTTACCAACCGTCAGGCGTGGCCAATGAAAATGGCACACCAATCTTTGATTGCGTAAAGATTGACTGACTCTGCATAGG
>JAGNMH010000762.1 GCA_017991275.1 Acidobacteriota bacterium | reverse complement strand
ACCAATCGTAACGTCTGGCTTCCAGGCGTCGGCGGGAATCGCGTACAGGAACAAAAGGTTCAAACCCAGATAAAGCAGCGTCACGGCCAAAGTTCCACCAACCAGCGCGCGGGGCAATGTGTGGCGGGGGTCTTTGACTTCGCCAGCCAGATACGACGCTGCGTTCCATCCGCTATAAGCGAAACTGACCTGGATCAGCGCCACCCACCACAAACCAGATGAAGATGAACTTTGCGTCACGCCATGCCAGTTGCCGCGACCCGTCGCAAAGCCTGAAAAGACCAACAATACAATTGCGCCTACAACCAGACTGGCAATGATTGTTTGCAACCTGCCGCTGTGACGAATGCCGGTTGAATGAAAGACAGCCAGCGCGGCAATCAACAAAGTTGCCAGCAACGATCCTTGGGTGATGTTTACTGCCCCCTGGAATGACGTACCGCCGGGCAGTGGAATATGCCATGGCAATGACAGCAAAGTGGTTTGAACATTCCAGTGAAAGACTTCTGCGGCGTAATTGGCTGCGCTGATTGCTGAAGCCGCTATCGCCGCTGAAAAGCCGACGAAGAAAGAAATCCAGCCGCTGACGAATCCCCACAGCTTGCCGTAAATGTGCGAAAGGTATTGGTATTCGCCGCCCGCGTCCGGCATTCGTGTCGCCAGTTCCGCGTAACAGAGCGCGCCTGACATGGCGATCAAACCGCCCAGCGCCCAAACTCCCAACGTAGCCAATCCGTTACCAGTCGCCGTTCTGACAAAAGCTGGGACTGTGAAAATTCCAGTGCCGACCATATTCGTTACTACAAAAGCCGCCGCCGCCCATACGCCAAGAGCGCGGCGTAAACCGTGCCCGGAAGTTTTCGACTCATCTTCAGTCGTCGTCTGGAGATTGGACATCCTGTGTTGCTCCTTAAGTTTGTAAGTGGTGGTGTCGCGGTCGCGGCACTATACAACGAGTGTTTTGCTCGCCGCTACTTTGGGGGCGGCGTCGTATCCAAATCATAAGACTTGTGCTGTAATTCGCTGCATGTTGCGCGAACTGCCAGTTTGCGTCATCAAGACATACCTTTCGCGCAGCAACTATGGTTTCGGTGAATAGCCATTTCGCCCAGACGCAAACTGGACAGTTATCGCAACTCTAATCCCTTTATGGAGGTCTTCAATTCGTGGAAAACAAATTGGCGGTAACCGGTTGGATGAAGCGAGTGTTTTTCATCCTGCTGGCGGTTCTGGCCTTGGTTGGGCTGGGGAGTTGGGGAAGTAACGCTCAGCGTCAGCAGGCGAACAAGCTGAATCCGCTTCAGGTTCGACTGGGCGAGCGGCTGTTCCGCGAAGAGCGATTCACCACAGCCAAAGGCGATCTGGCAACAAGCTGCGCCGTTTGTCATTTGACCGATCAAGACCCGCAAGGCCATCGAGCTTTCACTGATTTTTTCAATCGCAGTTGGGTTCCGTTTCGTCCTGAAGACCCGCGCCGCACTGAGATTCGCAACTCACCTACTCTGCTGGATGTCGCCTTGATGCCTCGATTGCATCTGGATGGGGAATTCAAATCGCTGGAAGAATTGGTCGCCGGAACTTTCAGCGGGCGTCCGATGGGCTGGTTACCGGGCGAGGAAGAACAAGCCTTCAATCAGGTTCAGTCGGTGTTGCTGGCTGACAAAGCTACAGAAGGCTCGGCGTCTTACCGCGAACAATTCAAAGTTGCGTTCGATGTTGAACTGGAAAAGCTCAGCCGCGATCAAATAATCGGACTGGTTTCAAAAGCCGTCGCCGACTTTATGCGAACGATGCGTAGCAAGCAGGATTCGCCTTACGACCGGTTTGTGAAGTTGAACGGATTGGCTGCGGCTCCGGCTGAAAGCGAGAGCTTAAAGGCGTTTGCGGCTCGGACGTTGGCGAAGCTGGCTGAACTGGAATCGAAGAAGACTTTGAAGCTCGGCAAAGGTTTCGATCAAACAGCGCTGACTGGCCTCAGGGTTTTTCTACGAACGGAAGGCACGGCTTCGGTTGGAAACTGCGTTGCTTGTCACGCTCCGCCGCTGTTCACAGATAACTCGTTTCACAATTTGGGAGTCAGTCAAGTTGAGTTTGACCGATTGAACGGAGCAGGGAAGTTTGCTCAGTTTGAAATTCCCGACGCGGCAAATGCCAAACGCCCGTCGCCGAAGTTCCGCGAAATGGTTGAAAAGGGCAGGCCCGGCATTGCCGATCTTGGCCACTGGAACTTTGTGGATTTGAAAACTTCGCCGCTGCGTCGGGCGGGCGAAAGCGACGACCAATTGTTGCGAAGAATGATCGGCGCCTTCAAAACGCCTACGTTGCGGCATCTGGCTTACACGGAACCGTACTTTCATTCCGGCGATTACTCTTCGCTGGAAGATGTGTTGAGAGAAATTGTGCGGCTAAGTGAAATGGCTCGCGCCGGGCAACTGCGCGAGCCGGATGAAGAGTTGTTGAAGATCAAATTGAAAGAAACGGACATTGCAGCGTTGCTGGTGTTTCTGGCGGCGTTGAATGAATGACTCACACGCATTCTTCCTCGCGTGCTGCACGCGAGGAAGAATGCGTGGCAAATTATTCACCAATCAGTTTGTGGTAACGTCCCATCCAGTAAGGCAGCAAAAAGTAAGCGCCGTCGTCTTCGCTGCGCCCGCCGTTGCCGCCGTCAATTCGATAAGGATTTCCGTTCCATTTCGTCATCGGCAGTTCGTCATAAGGCAACACGATCAAAGCTTGTGGGCGTTTGAAACGATCAGCCAACGCATCCATCGGCACGTCCAGCCGGTGCGAATTCGTCACCGTCCATTCGATCAAATCCATAGGAATTTCTCGCAGCGTGCGAATGGAATCATCTCGATCAAACTCCTTTGCTCCCGAACAAGCCGCGTAAATGAAATTCCAGAGCGGAGAGCGTTCGGGCCGTTCGACCTGCCAGGAACGTTCCAGGCTTTCCAGATAAACCTGACGGAGCTTGGCGTCTTTTTCGTAAATCAGCAGTGGGTAATAAGACAGAAACGCCAGTTCGTCGTCCGAATGATTGATGCGACCGGGGTAGTTGATCTTCTGGTTGCGAGTCAGCAGATGATAGCGATGTTTTGAAATCAGTTCTTCGTAAGCCTGCTGGTAACGCGGATTGCCTGTGATGTGATGC
>JAGNMH010000085.1 GCA_017991275.1 Acidobacteriota bacterium | reverse complement strand
GTGAAACGACCGGCCAGAGTTCCGGCGTCAACTCCGGCAATCGGCAACACGGATTCCGGACGTGCGCTGTAACCGTCCAATCTTTCGATTAACGCACGCAAAACCCTGACAGTGTCGCGTGGAGTCTGCCGGTTCACATCCAATCCCGAACCGTGGGAGATGTAAGTCGCTTCATAAGGCAAACCCAGTCGGGCGACCAGAAAGCTGCGAACTCCTGCCGGGCCGCCGACGTGAGTTGCCAGCATATCGGCCATCGCGTTGCTGCTGTGAGCGTTCAGGTAGCGAGCAATTTTCAACAACGAATCTGATTCGACAGTCACCAGCAACGGAGCGCGGTCGAGTTCGGCGGCTCTGGCGACCAGGCGAGTCTGACCTTGAAAAGAGATTTGAGCCTGGCGGCGAAAGACTCCGGCTGAAACGTCAGTCCGCGAATTTTCATTGCAGACGAATTCGCCGATCACGACCAGGCTGCCGGTGACTTTGCGAACTCCCAGTCGTCGTAACGCATCGCCGACAACCTGTGCGTCACGGATAGAAAAAGCAGGATCGTGCCCGCTGACCAAAATCAAATCTCCGATCAGTTCTCCTGTTTGCTGGTTGATCCAGCCTCCGGCTCGAAACTCCGTGCGGAAGCGATGGTTAGGCCCAAGACGATCAAGAGCCGCCAAAGTCGTTGCCAGCTTAACAACCGACGCCGGGTTGAAAACGGCGTTTTCATTCAAGCTGGCAACAGGTTGACCGCTGTCCAATCGTTCGACGTAAACACCGTGCAGGCTCAGATTTCGGCCTTCGGCCTGCAAACGGTACAGGTAACCATCCATCGCCGACCCATTGAAACGCGGCGAAAAGTTTTCAACCGCAGGCCGATTGATCGAAGCTTTTTTTACTGTCGGCTTTTTCGTTGTTTTGGCGACTGCATTTTTTGCAGATGACTTTTTAACGGTCGAGGTTTTGACGACTACTCTTTGACGTTGTGATTTGGTCGCAGGTTCTGATCTGTGCGGGGGGGCGGCTGGTTTGGTAACCAGTTTTGACTTGCCGAACTTGTCTGCAACAGCCGGCAATGCCGTCAGGCAAAAGATCAGCAAAAATGCAAAGTGAGAGGGCAATCGTTTCATTCTATTTTGTAACTGTTTACAGCAAGAGGCGTAATTTGTTTATCAGGGATGCGGTGTTAAATTACCGGCGTACCTCTCCTAAATCAAGCAATGGTAAATCAAGACCAAGCAATTGGAGCTAAATAAAATGCTGACTCGACCTTTACGTTTTTCGTTGGCCGCCGTGTTGTTCACGTGCCTGCTGGCTTGTTTGCTGGTTGCCGGATTGGCTCAATCCGGGAGCACAAATTCGTCAACCGCCGCAACAATCCCCGCGCCTGAAACCGTCCTGGGTTTCAAAATCGGAGAAGACCGCAAGCTGGCCAAATGGGAACAGTTCGTCGCTTATTTCAAAAAGCTGACTGAAACCAGCGATCGCATCAAGTTGGACGAGTTGGGCAAAACCACTCTGGGCAGACCTTTTGTCGCCGCCACGATTTCTTCGCCGGAGAACCTGAAACGGCTGGAAGAGTTCAAACAGATTCAGCTTAGATTGTCCGACCCGCGATTGTTGGAAACTTCAACTGAAGCAGGCATCGCTGATTTGATTCACGCCGGACGCACAGTTGTCGTCATTACTTGCAGCATTCATTCAACCGAAGTCGGTGGGACTTTCACGGCGACTGAGCTGGCCTATCGGCTGGCGTCGGAAAACTCGCCGGAGATCAAGCAGGTTCTGGACAACGTCGTCATCCTGCTGGTTCCATCGTTGAACCCCGACGGCACCGACATTGTCGCGGGCTGGTATCAGAAAACTCTTGGCACGCCAGCCGAAGGCAGCGCGCCGCCGGAGCTTTATCACCATTACACAGGTCACGATAACAATCGCGATTGGTACGCCTTCACTCAAGTCGAAACCCAGTTGACTGTGGACAAACTGCTTAACGTCTGGCGTCCGCAAATTCTGCACGACGTTCACCAGATGGGAGGCAACGCAGCGCGGCTGTTTGTGCCGCCGTACATGGAACCCTGGGAGCCTAACGTTGATCCGGCTCTGATTGCCGGTGTTAATGCGCTGGGAACTTCAATGGCCTGGGAAGTCATCGCTGGCGGCAAAAGCGGCGTGGTTTTCAACACAATGTACGACGCCTGGTCGCCCGCGCGAGCTTATGCGCATTACCACGCGGGGTTGCGGATTTTGTCCGAAACCGCCAGCGCCCGGTTGGCTACGCCGGTTGAAATGCCGTTTGAGCGACTAGGCGGAGGTTTCAATTACAACGCCAAAACTTCTTCGTGGAATTTCCCGAAGGTTTGGAACGGCGGTCGTTGGACGATACGCGACATAGTTGATTACCAGACGGCTGCGGCGTTTGCTTTGTTGAATCACGCCGCGCGGAACCGCGAAGCTCATCTGCGGAACTTTTATGAAATTAGCAAACGCGCCGTCGAAGCCAAGGGGCAGCCTTACGCTTTTGTGCTGCCAGAACCCGATGTGCCGAAGTCTTTGGCCGAAGCCGCTCAGCGATTGAGAACAGGTTTGAAAACCGTCAGCGGAACCGAGAAGGAAAAACACGATCAAAGCGAAGCTCTGGTCGGCAAAATCACTAACGAAGCTTCTTCGTCCGAAGAGGTCAACTACTATTTCAAAACCGAAGGACTGGATCGCGCGCTTTCAATTTTGCGGCGCGGCGGCGTAGAGGTTCATTTGGCCAGACGGGATTTCACTGCCGACGGCAAGACCTATCCGGCGGGCGCTCACATAGTTTTTATGCGGCAACCTTATGGCGCTTTTGCCAAGGCCCTGCTTGAGCCGCAAGTTTATCCAGACCTGCGCGAATATCCCGGCGGCCCTCCGAAACGACCTTACGACGTGACGGCTCAGACTTTGCCGTTACTGATGAATCTGAAAGCAGTTGCCATACGCGAACCGTTCAAAGTCGAAGCGGGCAGGGAACCGGCCAGTCTGGTAATTCAATCGCGCGTACGTTCCAGCGGAGGGCTTCGCGTGGCGATGTACAAAAACTATGCTGCGGCAATGGACGAAGGCTGGACGCGCTGGCTGTTCGATCAATACAAATTCGAGTTCAAGCAATTGCTTCAGGACGAAGCCCGCGCCGGTAATCTGGCTGCGAAATACGATGCGATCATTTTGCCCGATCAATCAACGGCTGCGCTGGTCAATGGTTTGCCGGGCGGGACATATCCGGCTGAATTTGCCGGAGGTTTGGGCGAAGCTGGCGTCAAAGCCTTGCGCGAATTCGTTGAAGCCGGTGGAACGGTCATTACCTTCAATGATGCTTCAGACTTTGCGATTGAGCGTCTTGGAGTTCCAGTGCGAAACGTGTTGAAGGGAATTCCGCCGCGCGAGTTTTACTGTCCGGGTTCGATCCTGCGAACTCAACTGGACACATCCAGCAACCTCGGCTTCGGCGTGGAAAAAGAATCAATCGCGTGGTTTGAAGGCAGCCCGGCGTTTGAAGTCACCGACCCTTCCACGGTCAAAGTTATCGCCAAATATCCCGACGCCGAAAACCCTCTGCTGAGTGGTTGGATTCTGGGCGACAAACTGATTCGCGGAAAAGCCGCAATGGTCGAAGCCAAAATTGGCAAAGGCCGCGTCATTATGTTTGGCTTTCGGCCTCAGTACCGAGCGCAAAGTTTGGCGACGTTTCCACTGCTGTTCAATTCGATTCTGACCAGCAAAAAGGATCAGTAATTTTACGGATAAGGTAGAAGGTTCAGGCCAGCGATGAATCTGAAATCGCGCTGATTCTTTGAGATGAGAGCAACTCCGTAATCAAGAGCCGTGGCTGCAATAAGCGCGTCAGGGATCAGCAATCCGTGGCTCAATCGGTATTGTTTTAGTAACTCAACTGTCCTGTCAGAAATGGTTTCGCTGATTCTAATTACTTGAAACGGGCGTAGCAGCTTTTCGATTTTCAGCAATTCAGCTTTGTCGTGACAACCAGCAATCAGTTCCATTTCAGTAACGACGCTGACTGCTAAATTTGACTGTTGCTCAAGCAGGCTCAAGCATTCGGCGGCATCGCCGTTGCCTCGTGTAACGTCAATCAAAATATCCGTATCTACGACGACAATTGCCATGTCACTTTTCCCATTCTTGTTTTCGCAGATTACGTACCCAGGCGCTACTATCTTGCATCTCTTCACGGTCGCGCCACATTCCGAAAAACTCCTCGTTACTCCAATCTGAAATTTTGGTTTGGGCAGGTGGTTGATGAGTGCCATACCGTTGCCGCAAGAAGGCTATGAAATCGGAAACCTGTCTGCGACCTTCAGGTGGGAGTAGCGTCAAGTCACTCAAAATCTCTTCGTTTGTCATGTTTCTAAGCTCCTTTCATCGTCTGGGAAACTGGTCGGGATTATCCGTGAAGAGCGCATCCACGCCAAGCGTGTAAAGGAAGTAATTTATCTCTTCGCGGACGTCTTTGTACTTGCCGGTCATCGCCGAACGGAAGGTATAAGGGGTGACGGTTAAGCCTGCGGCGTGCGCCCAGCCGACAATTTTCGGTTCGCGTTCGATCAAACCTTTGTTCGGGCCAGTGCCGTTGGCAAATGTTTTGATGTTCTTCAGCCCGGATTCTGTCAGCCATTTACCCTGCGGATCGTCGTGAATCAGGAAAACCAGCGGCAATTTGGTTTTGTGAACTTCGCGCAATTTACGCAAGCTGGCGTCGCTGAACGATTGAATAATGATCGGAGTTTTGGCGTCAGCTCCGGGACGATCCAGTTTGTTTTTCTTCAAGGATTCAATCAGCAGCTTTTCCATGTCGAAACCTCGACGGCCGTAAACTTCGGGCGCTTTGGTTTCTGGGTACATACCGGCTTTGCCGCGCACCAGATCAATCGCTTCCTGCCAGGTTGGGACGCGCTCGCCTTTGAACTTCTCGCCTCTCCAAATGCCCGCGTCCAGTCGTTTGATTTCCGCCAGAGTGAAATCCGAAACGTACCAGTGTTTTGCCGTCTGAGCGCCGGGTTGCTGGTCTTCGCTGATGTCTTGTTTGAATCGGTCAGGGAATACTTCCTTGACGTTGGTGGTGCGTTCCAGCGTCAGATCATGGAGGCAAACCAGCACGCCGTCTTTGGTGATTTGCAAATCCTGCTCGACGAAATCCGCTTTCTGTTCGATGGCCAGCCGATAAGCCGCCACTGTGTGTTCCGGCGCATAAGCCGAAGCCCCACGATGAGCGACGAGGATTTTTTTGCCCGCCGGTTGAGCCAAAACTATAAGAGCCAAAGCGGTCAGTGTGGCGGCGACAATGACGACGCGAAGATTGAAGTTGGTCATGATTACCTCTGGGTTACCCCTGGTTGAAGTTTGAAAATTGAATTGCGCCATGACTTTAGCCGAAAAATGTCAGCTCGGCCAACTTTGTCGCTTGGCTGTTTGCAGTGATGTGCTATTGTTTTGCCTGAAGCAAAAACAGCATAGAAAGCGTTTCAAATGAACAACGGAATCGTCATTCGCCTGGCGGGAGTTGAACAGCCCGCAACCAGAATTATCCATCAGGATGTCATCACCATCGGCACGGCGCCCGACTGCGATTTGTTGGTTGTCGGCGTACCTGATGCTTCGCTGCCGCCTGAATCCATTTTATTGACATTGCGTCGGCGCGACGGAGCTTACAGATTGACCACGGTTGAGCCGATGGCGGGCATCACGCGCGATGGCGAAGCTGTTGCCATCGGAGAAACGATTCAAGACGGCGATACGTTTTACTTTGGCGCGACTGGAATTCGGCTGCGATTCTTTGCGCTTTCGGACACTGAAACAATAACCGATTCTTTGAGATTGGGCAGTGCAGTTTTGGCCACGGCGCAAACCGACAAGGTCGCCGTCACTGGCGCCGCCCGTCATAAGCGACTGGTTCCGCGCACGGATGTCGCCATTGTTTTCATCAAACAACTGGTGAGAGAACTGGTCAACGAAATCCCCAGACGATTGCTTTACGCCATTGCCGGGCTGACCGCGTTCTTTTTGCTGTTATTCATTTATTTTCCCACGTTGAGTTTTCTGGAAGGCCGTCGCAACAACAAAGCCATCAGCGAATTGAAGGAAACCACTCGCAGTGAAATTGACAAGCTGCGCGAGGAAATCAAACAAGACCGCGAACGGCAATTGTCTTTGCAACGCGCGTTTTCTCTGCCGGAAATCGTCGTCAATACTTATGGTCAGGGCGTCTGTCTGATTTACGGCGTTTACAGTTTTGTTGATCAGCGGGTAGGGCGCGAAGTCCGGCTTAGGGAGCCGGGCGCCGCTGAAAACCCCATCGGCCCGGACGGCAATGTCAATCTGAGCGTTGATGGCAATGGGCGAATTTACGAGGTCGAATTCATGGGAACCGGCTTTCTGGCCGACAAAGGTTTGATTCTGACCAATCGCCACGTTGTTCAGGCCTGGGAAGACGACGACCTGGCCAGCTTGATCCGCATGCGCGGTTTTCGCCCCAAGCTGAAAGACCTGTTGGCTTATTTCCCGGAATCACCAGAGCCATTTTCGCTGCGTCCGTTGGAGCTTATGCAGGATCAGGATGTGGCCATTTGCTCCTTCGAACAGGGCGAAGCAAACCTGCCCGCTCTGCCGTTGGATGAACAGGGCGAAAGCATAGCCAGTGGTCAACCTGTTGTTTTGCTTGGATATCCGGCGGGGCTGGAAGGTTTGAAAGCGCGTGTGGACAAAATCAGCGGCTCCGGTTACCTGCGAATGGGCAATGTGCCTTATCGAACCCAGCTAAACGAACTGGCTGCCAGCAACAAAATCCGACCTCAATCAACTCAAGGTCACATTAGCGACATCAACCCTCACCTCACTTATGACGCTCGGACTGATGAAGGAGGGTCGGGAGGTCCAGTATTCGGATCGAACGGCAAAGTCATTGGCATCAACCAGGCCATTCTGCTTAACTCTTCCACCACTAATTTCGGAGTGCCTATTCGTTACGGCGTGGAGTTGCTGAAAAAGCACAAACTCGCTTCGCCGATGCCTTCGCCAAGTGAGTAAAACAGCATAAACAATCAGCCGAGATAATCTTTGTTCCGCAAAACGAGAATTTGTAGGAAAAATGCTATCGTCGCTAGACGAATTCTCGGAATGACTCTATTATCTGAACTCTCACGATGAAAAAGAGAATGCGATTGGCTCTAAATGGAAGAATCTTTTTGGTTTCAATCTGTGGGTCTTGTTTCATTTTTTTCTTAATAGTTGGTTGGCGTTACCTTACTCTAAACGTCTTCCGATTAAATTAGACAACTCTGCGCGCGGGAACCGCGCCAGTCAGTGAAAAGTTACCTTACTCTAAACGTCTTCCGATTAAATCAGAGGTAGTTTTATCCAGGCCTCGCTTCGATAATTAATTACTGTAAAACTAAGCGAATCTGCTGTGAATGCGCTTGCTATTGTTGCTTGTCGCCAATTAAGCAGAGTTTGCTTTTGCCCATTGTGTCAGCCGGGAAGAGACGGCGTTGATACTTGTACTTGTCACTTACGCGAAGGAACAAACTATGTATACGGATAGCCGCTTCTCACAATTGTTGAGTTCATTTTTGGGGAAGATGAGTCAGCATTGGACACGCACTGGTGTGATTCTGTCGGCAATGATGGCGATGGTCTTTTTGCTCGGCTACCAGTTGATTGAAGCGCGGCGGAACGAAAACCTCACTCCGCCAACTGGCTACACAGCGTCTATTCAGGTGATCGCTTCGGCGCCATCGGCAACATTTACGGTATCAAATACCAACAATTCCGGCGCTGGCTCGCTTCGGCAAGCCATTCTGGATGCAAACTCGGCTGCCGGAACGGACACCATCGTTTTCAATCTGGGTGCAGGCACGCCTACGATTAATTTGACTTCGGCCTTACCTGCTATCACTGGAACGGTAATCATCAGCGGAAATACTGGCGGAGCCACGCGCGTGGAGTTGAACGGAGCGAGCGCGGGCGCGGGCGCAAACGGATTAACGATCAGCGGAGGCAACAGCCTCATCGAACGGCTGGTTATCAATCGTTTCGCAGGGGACGGCATTCAGATTACTGGCACTGGTTTCAATACCGTTAAAGGCTGCATTCTTGGATTGGATTCTTCCGGCACCATCGTGCGTGCCAACAATGTCGGTTTGGCTATTCGCGGATCTTCCGATAACACGATTGGAAGCACGCTGCTTTCCGATCGCAACACCATTTCAGGAAACACGACCGACGGCGTTTTGATAGCACCTGTCAGCACACCGAATCCGCCGAATCCACCAATCGTAACACCAGCTTCTCGCAACAAAGTCATCAACAGCTATATCGGCACGGACGTCACGGGTAGGTTTGACCTGGGGAATACGGGTTTTGGCGTGAATGTCTTAGGCGGCGATGCTTCTGTGATCGGCGGCGCGACAACGACTCAGCGCAATGTCATCTCCGGAAACAATGGCGGTGGTGTGCACATCGGCACGACGGCGGCGACAAATAACAAGATCATTGGCAACTACATCGGCCTCGATGCCACCAGCGTGTTTCCGCTTGGCAATGGCGTTTCGGGCGGCGGCGGCACAGCTCCCGGAGTGTGGATTGAAGACGCGCCAAATAACTTTGTGGGCGGCACCTTTGAAAGTAACGCCAATGGCATTCTTGAGGGTGATTTCAACTTCATCAAATACAATCTGCAGAACGGCGGTGTTGTTGTCACAGGTTCATCGGCCACCGGCAACAGCATTCTGCACAACTATATTTATGGCAATACCGGACTTGGCATTGATCTGGGCAACAATGGAGTAACCGGAAATGATCCCTTTGATATTGATTCAGGGCCTAATAATTTCCAGAACTCGCCGGTTCTTACCGGTGTTTCATCCGGCAGCAATTCGACGACCATCTTCGGCGCGCTCGACGGCGTGCCTTTCACCTTATACCGAATAGAATTTTTCTTTAGCAGTCAATGTGATGCCAGCGGAAGTGGCGAAGGCGAAACGTATATTGGCGCGACGACCATGACAACCGGTCTGGGGTCTTCGGGGTTCAGCGCGACGTTCAATAATTTTGTTGCTCCCGCTGGCACTTACTTGACGGCGACCGCGACGAAATTAAGCGGCAGTCAGGATACATCGGAATTTTCAGGTTGTTTTCTTGTACCAGGCAGCGGGCCAACCACCTGTGATGCTGTCTTTAATCCACCGTCTGCAAACTTCCGATCAACTGGCGGAACAGCGTCCATTAGCGTGATTTTGGCTGGAGGTTGCGGCTGGACTGCCAGCAGCACTCTCCCCTGGGTAACGATTCAATCGGGGTCGAGCGGCACAGGACCAGGCACAGTCGTCATTAGTGCTTCTTCCAACAGCGGAAGCCAGCGGCTTGGTCAGATCACGATTGCCGGTAAAAATTACAATGTCTCGCAGGAAGGCACATGCACCGCCTCACTAAATCCTGTTACTCGGAATTTTACCGCTGCGGGTGGGAACGGGCAGGTCGAATTGATTACCGGTTCGGGCTGCGCCTGGACAGTCACCAATCCGAATTCTTGGATCACAATCAATTCTGCCACCAGTGGCACCGGCCCGACTTTCGTTGATTTTACTGTCGCTCCTTACACAGGCACGACGTTACGAGTTGGCCTGATTGTCATTGGCGGCCAAAACTTCGCTGTCCTCCAGGATCAACCATGCGGGGCGACTATAGATCCCACCTCTCAGATGGCGGCCGCTGGTGGAGGGAATTACTCCACCAGCCTCACCATACCAGCGGGTTGTAGCTGGATGGCGACCAAAACTGATCCCTGGATCACCCTGACGGGAGCGACCAGCGGCACAGGCAATGGCACGATCAACTACTCCGTGACAGCAAACACCGGCCAGCAACGCAGTGGGGTCATCATGGTCGCCGGAAAAAACCTGGTCGTTTCTCAGGACGGAGGCTGCCAGCCGACCTTCAATCCGACGACTGGTATGCTTGGCTCAAGCGCAAGCAGTAATTCCTTTGATGTGAGCATTGGTGCGGCGTGCAATTGGACGCCGATGACAACCGATTCCTGGATTACCCTTACTTCTGGTTCAAAGACCGGCAACGGCACTGTCAATTACAATGTGACCGCCAATCCCGGCTCGCAACGAACGGGTACGATTGCCGTGGCTGGACTGAATTTTGCAGTCGTGCAGGATGGCTTCTGCACCTATTCACTGTCTGAGACCACTAAGAATTTCCAGATTCAGGGGGGAGCGTCTTCGGTCAACGTCACCGTAGCTGGTGGATGCGCCTGGACGGCTTTGTCACAAACTCCCTGGATCGTAATAACTTCTGGAGCATCCGGTTCTGGCAACGGAACGGTGAATTATGTAATTGCGACAAACGGCACTGGGACGCTGCGCACCGGAGTGATGAAAGTTGCGGGCATAAATTATATTGTCCAGCAGGATGGCACTGCTGGCTGCACTTATAGCGCTAATCCAACATCGCAAAGTGCTCCGGCTGCCGGTGGTGCATTCACGACTACCGTAACAGCGCCCGGAGGTTGCGCGTGGACTGCATCAAGCAATGTTCCCTGGATCACTATCACATCCAGTCTGGCACCTGATCGCGACGAAAAGCTTTCCGTTGGCCGTAATCCTTCATTCAAAAATGGAATTGCCGGAACCGGTAATGGTACGGTCGGTTACAGTGTCGCGGCCAACACTGGCCCGCCACGCACAGGAACCATATTTGCGGCTGGTGAGCTGGTCACGGTTAATCAGGCGTCAGGATGTCCGATCACCGTCTCTCCGGCTAATCTGGGTGCCGGGCAACTTGGTGTGAATTACAACCAGCAACTCACACAATCCGGTGGATCCGGAGCGATCACCTGGTCTGTTTCCAACGGATCGCTACCGCCAGGATTGATGCTGGACCCAAGCACCGGTTTATTGTCTGGCATTCCAACTGTGCCTGCTACATTCGGGTTTACGGTCAGGGCTACGGCTTCAAACGGTTGTTATGGTGAGACGCCGTATATGCTGGTGATTAACTGCCAGCCACTCAGCATCACAACTCTGACGCTTCCCAATGGAATGGCAGGGGTGACATACAATCAATCAATTGTCCTATCAGGCGGCAGTGGACAGATTAATTGGGCAATTTCTGCAGGCTCATTGCCTGCTGGGTTGTCGTTAAATCCGATTTCTGGCGTTTTATCCGGCCAGCCCACAGTGACTGGGCCGTTTAGCTTCACGGTTAAAGCCACGGTCAATTCGACTGGGTGTTTCGCTACCCAGGCATATTCCATAACGATTGGTTGCCAAACGATCACCGTCAATGAAGCCTCGCTGGCTATCGCGACTTTGAATGCCGCTTATAACCAAACTGTCACGCAAACCGGCGGGATTGGTAACATTAGTTGGACTGTGAGTGGCGGTTCTCTGCCAGCCAACCTGACGCTTTCATCGGGTGGACAAATTACCGGTACGCCAACCGCTCTTGGCTCGTCCCCGGTGACTTTGCGGGCGACGGATGCCAACGGTTGTTTTGGCGAAAAAGCCTTCACGCTTGTAGTGAATTGCGCGAGCTTCAATATCTCGCCTGCGACGCTGAATCAGGGAACGGTGAACGCCGGTTACACTCAGCAATTGACTCAAACCGGCGCGACTAACAGCGTGACCTGGTCT
>JAGNMH010000761.1 GCA_017991275.1 Acidobacteriota bacterium | reverse complement strand
CGCGCGGTACTGACTCAACGCCAAAACCGCTTGCTCACGCGCGCGGTACTGACTCAACGCCAAAACCGCTTGCTCACGCGCGCGGTACTGACTCAACGCCAAAACCGCTTGCTCACGCGCGCGGTACCGTACCGAGCAGAACTGAGCAGGCTTCAGTTGATTTCAAACGCGACATCGAACCGATCTTCGCCGCCAGTTGTTACCAATGCCACGGGCCGAAAAAAGCCGCCGGACAATTGCGACTGGACGTGAAAGCTTCGGCGATGAAAGGCGGTATCAGCGGAGCCAACATCATTCCCGGTAACAGCAAAGCCAGCACTCTGCTGAAACGAATTCTGGGAGAAGGCGGCGAAGTTCGCATGCCACTGGGCGGCGACGCCCTGAAATCCGAACAGGTCGAACTGATTCGCAAGTGGATAGATCAAGGCGCGACCTGGCCTTCAACCGAAGAATCCGCAATCAGCACAAAGGCCGGGCAGCAATCCGCAATCCCACAGCACTGGGCCTATGTGAAACCGGTTCGCCCGGCGATTCCGCAGGTCAAAAATCAAAGTTGGGTTCGCAATCCGATAGACGCTTTCGTGCTGGCTCGGCTGGAAAAAGAGGGGCTAACGCCTTCGCCCGAAGCTTCCAAAGAAACTCTGCTTCGCCGCGTTTATCTGGACTTGATCGGTTTGCCTCCGACCGTCAAAGAAATGGACGAATTCCTGGCCGACCAATCACCGGATGCTTACGAAAAAGCCGTTGATCGTTTGTTGGCTTCGCCGCATTACGGTGAACGCTGGGCGCGTCCGTGGCTGGATTTGGCTCGGTACGCAGACTCGAACGGTTACGAAAAAGACAACCTGCGAGTAATGTGGAAGTACCGCGATTGGGTTATCAACACCTTGAATGCCGACATGCCTTTCGACCAGTTCACCATCGAACAGATTGCCGGAGACATGCTGCCAAACCCAACGACGGATCAAAAAATCGCCACCGGCTTTCACCGCAACACACAGCTCAACACCGAAGGCGGCGTTGATCCCGAAGCCGCCCGACACGAAGTCATAGTTGATCGCGTCAACACAACAGCAACCGTTTGGCTGGGTTCGACGCTGGGTTGCGCGCAATGCCACAACCACAAATACGACCCGTTTTCTCAACGCGATTATTACAAGTTGTATTCATTCTTCGACAATTCGGCTTATCAGATTCAAGGCTCTGAGGCTTTCAGCCGCGTCGCTTATGAACCGACGCTGGAACTGCCCACGCCAGAACAGGAAGTGAAGCGCAAGGAACTCAACAACCAGATCACCAAACTGGAAACGACGCTGAAAACTCAAACGCCAGAACTGGACGCGGCTCAGGCTCAGTGGGAAAAAGAGATTCTGGCCGAGCCTGCCAAATGGACAACGCTCGATCCTTCGGATTTCAAATCGGTTGGTGGTTCGACGCTGACAAAACTCGACGACAAATCGTTGCTGGCTTCAGGCAAAGACCCTGAATTCGACGAATACATCATCAAAGCAAAATTGCCGCTGTCAAAACTTTCGGCTCTGCGACTGGAAGCCATGCCCGACAAGAGCTTGCCTCGCGGCGGCCCGGGCCGAGACCTTTACGGCAACTTCATTCTTTCGACGATTGAAGTTACGGCCAATGGTCAACCACTGAAGTTTACCGATGGCGGATGGGACGACGGTTTAAGCAAAATTGATACGAAGTCGTTTTTTAATTACGAGATGCTGAACGTCAGCGACCGTCCGCGCGGTTGGCTGATTAACGCGATGAACGACGACAAGCGAATGATGCGTCTGGCGGTTTTTGTGCTGGATAAGCAGTTCACGACCAATAACCCGGTTGAATTGACGATCCGATTGAAGTTTCTGGCGGGAGGTTTGTGTCAGGGCATAGGCCGTTTGCGCTTGTCCGCGACCGATACCGACACGCCGTTGAAACTGATTAGCGTGCCTGCGTCACTGAAACTGGTCATGGCCAAACCCGCCACCGAACGAACGACAAAGCAGAAGAATGATTTGTCTGCAAATTTCCGCAGCACTACTCCCTTGCTGAAAGCTGAGCGCGACCGGCTGAAAGATTTGCAGGAGGCGGCCAAAAACCTGGGCATCGTCACCGCTCTGGTTTTGGAGGAAAAGCCCGGCTACGACAGGCCTTCAACGTGGGTGCGCGAACGCGGCAACTTCACCAGCCACGGCGAAAAGGTTTACGCCGGAACTCCTGCTTCCCTGCCGCCGCTGCCCGAAAGCGCGCCCGCCAATCGGCTGGGACTGGCCAAGTGGTTGGTTGATGAAAGCAATCCTTTGACCGCGCGAGTCGCCGTCAACCGTTTCTGGGAACAGTTTTTCGGTCGCGGCATTGTCGAAACCGCTGAAGATTTTGGCACGCAAAGCTCCCCGCCCTCGCACCCTGAATTGCTGGATTGGCTGGCGACTGAATTCATGAATCCGAGTTCGCTGTTCGCAGTTCGCGGTTTGCAGCCAGCAAACTGGTCAATGAAACACATTCACAGGTTGATCGCATTGTCAGCGGCATATCGGCAGGATTCATCGGTCAGCGCGGCGCTGCAGGAACGCGATCAATACAATCGCCTCCTGGCTCGCGGCCCTCGCTTCCGCGTCGAAGCCGAAATGATCCGCGACCTGACGTTGACCGCCAGCGGATTGCTCAGCCGCAAACTTGGCGGCCCCAGCGTCATGCCTTCGCAACCCGAAGGCGTCTGGCGCAATCCCTACAGCTCAGAAAAATGGGCGGTCAGCAAAGGCGAAGACCGTTATCGCCGAGGCTTGTACACGTTTCTGCGCCGCACATCGCCTTACCCGGCAATGATGACTTTTGACGCCACCAGCCGCGAAACCTGCACAGTCCGCCGCATTCGCACAAACACTCCGCTGCAATCGCTGACGCTGCTCAACGACGACGCAGCCATGGAAATGGCGCGCGCGCTGGCCAAACGAATGTTTCTGGAAATCGAAGGCGACACAAAAAACCGACTGGATTACGGCTTCCGGCTCTGCACCGGTCGCCACGCAAAACCGGCGGAGCTTGACCGGTTGACGGCTCTCTACAACCAGCAACTGGCGAATTACAAAGCGGCTCCGCAAACTGCCGATCAAATTATGAAAGGCGAAGCCCGCGAATTACCTGCGCCGGAAATGGCCG
>JAGNMH010000760.1 GCA_017991275.1 Acidobacteriota bacterium | reverse complement strand
GTTGTGGCGTCGCGGCAGCGTTGTTGTTTCGTGGCTGCTTGATCTGACTGCAATGGCTCTGGTTGAAAACCCGACTTTGTCGAATTACTCCGGCTTCGTGCAGGATTCCGGCGAAGGCCGTTGGACGATTCAAGCGGCGATTGATGAATCCGTGCCAGCCGATGTGTTGGCGGCTTCGCTGTTCACCCGTTTTCGTTCGCGGCAGGAACACACATTCGCTGAAAAAGTTCTGTCGGCGATGCGCCACAAATTCGGCGGCCACGTCGAACGACCAACTGGCGGTTAGGTTCCAGGCAAAAAACAAAAGGAAAAAAGCATGTCCAAAACCGAACCTTTGACTTATGTCGGAGACCCGGCTCAATCCTGCGTCATGGTGATCTTCGGAGCGACCGGAGACCTGACCAAACGCAAACTCTTCCCTGCTTTGTACAATCTGGCCAAAGCCAATTTGCTGTCACGCGATTTTGCTATTGTCTGCACAGGGCGCAACGATCTGACGACCGAAACCTTTAGAGAACAACTCAGCGCTGATATTAAGACTTACGCCACTGTCGAAGTTGACGCCAACATCTGGGATTGGTTCCTGAATCGAATTTATTACGTCAGCGGCGATGTCACCAACCCGGAAAGTTACCAAAAATTGAAAGCGACGATTGCCGAAGCCGACAAGGCTCACAACACACACGGCAATTACTTCTTCTATCTGGCGATTTCCCCAAATTTCTTTGGCGAAACAGTTCGGCAACTTGGCGCAGCGGGGTTGGCCGACGAAGAAGACGGTCAGTGGCGGCGAGTAATCATCGAAAAACCTTTTGGCCGCGATTTGGATTCGGCAAAAAAACTGAACGCCGAAATCCTGCAAGTATTGGACGAACGCCAGATTTACCGGATTGATCATTACCTGGGCAAAGAAACCGTTCAGAACATTTTGGTCTTCCGGTTTGGCAACGGCATTTTTGAACCGATCTGGAACCGCCGATATATTGATTCTGTTCAAATTACAGCAGCCGAAACCGTGGGTGTCGAAAAACGCGGCGGGTATTACGAAAGTTCCGGCGCATTGCGCGACATGATTCCAAACCATTTGTTTCAACTGGTTTCCCTGACGGCAATGGAACCGCCGACTTCATTCGGCGCCGACGCTGTGCGCGGAGAACAGTCAAAAGTTCTGCACGCCATCGCTCCGCTTTCGCCGGAAGAAGTCCTGACCAACGCGATTCGAGGCCAGTACGGCGAAGGAGAAATGGACGGTGAACGAGTCATAGGTTATCGGCAGGAACAAAATGTTGCGCCAAATTCAAACACTGAAACTTTTGTTGCCTTGAAACTGATGATTGATAATTGGCGATGGGCGGGAGTTCCGTTTTACCTGAGAACCGGCAAGCGACTGCCAAAACGCGTGACGGAAATCGCCATTCAATTCAAAAGCGCGCCACTGACCCTGTTCCGTGACACACCGGTTGAGCGGCTAAGAACAAACCGACTGGTGATACACATTCAACCCGACGAAGGTATCAGCCTGCGGTTCGGCGCCAAAATTCCAGGGCCGATTATGCGGCTGGGTGCGGTCGAGATGGATTTCAACTACGAAGACTATTTCGGCAAAGTGCCAAGTACTGGTTACGAACGTTTGCTGTATGACTGCATGATCGGCGACGCCACGTTGTTTCAACGCGCAGACATGGTTGAAATCGGTTGGAGCGAAATCGAGCCTGTTCTGGATGTTTGGAATGCACTGCCCGCGCGCGCCTTCCCGAATTACGCGGCTGGAACCTGGGGGCCGAAAGAAGCCGAAGAATTGTTGACTCGTGATGGGCGTGAATGGCGTCCGATTGATTGATAGTTTTATCAATTGCAAAACAACTGAATCCGCAGGTGCTGGACGGGAATAACTCGGTGGCATCTGCGGATTACTGTTTTCGGAGGAACAAATGATTCAATTCGACGGAAACATCTGCGGTAATTTAGACGAAGCTCTTGAGCGCGAATGGCTGGAAACCAATGGGCTTGGCGGATTCGCTTCGTCAACCATCATTGGCTTAAACACTCGGCGGTATCACGGCTTGCTGATGGCTGCCACCAAACCGCCCGTTGGGCGAATGTTGTTGCTGTCAAAACTGGAAGAAACTCTGATCGTCAATGGCGAACGCTTCGATCTTTCGGCAAACCAATATCCTGGGACTATTCACCCTGAAGGCCATCGTTACCTGAAGGAATTCAGGCTGGATCCTTTCCCTGTCTTCCTTTACGAAGTCGCAGGCGTAGTGATTGAAAAGTCTGTCTTCATGGTTCACGGCGAAAACACCGTTGTGGTCGAATACAAGCACCGCAAAAAAAGCCGCACGGTCAAAGAATGCCGCCTGGAAATTCATCCGCTGACGGCTTTCCGCGATTATCACAGCACCGCTCACGAAAACGAATCTCTCAGCAATCACGTCGAGTCTGCGCCCGGACTGGCCAGCATCAAACCTTACGCGGATTTACCCAAACTTTTTTTTGCTCATGACGCCGATGAACTCGCCGCCACCGGTTACTGGTATCGCGACTTTGAATTAAAAGTCGAACGCGAACGCGGCCTGGACTTCAAAGAAGACCTGTTCAATCACTTTGCGCTGAAGTTCGACTTCGACAAGAAAACCTCGGCGACAGTTATCGCTTCAACCGGTGAGCAAAAAGCCGATGACTCAAAGAAGCTTCGCAAAGCCGAAATCGCCAGACGCAAAAAACTGCTGTCGGGCGTCAAACGTGATGAATTGATTCAATCTCTGACGCTGGCCGCCGATCAGTTCATCGTCGCTCGCGGAGATCAAAAGACAGTCATTGCCGGTTATCACTGGTTCGCCGATTGGGGACGCGACACTATGATCGCGCTGCCGGGGCTGACACTGACTACCGGACGTTATGACGTTGCGCGCAGCATCCTGCTGGAATTCGCCAAACATGTTGATCAAGGAATGCTGCCGAACCGTTTCCCCGACGCAGACGAAGAGCCTGAATACAACACGGTTGACGCGACACTGTGGTATTTCGAAGCAGTGCGCGCGTTGCTGGCTCACACCAAAGATTACGATTTCGTTCGGGAAAATCTTTACGACGTGTTGCAAGACATCATCAACTGGCACGAACGCGGAACCCGCTACCGAATCCACGTTGACAAAGAC
>JAGNMH010000084.1 GCA_017991275.1 Acidobacteriota bacterium | reverse complement strand
TTCAAACCGGAGTTCAGCAAGTATCAGGTTGTCGTCATGAATTACGACGCGCCGGATGAGCGCTGGTCGGCGGAGTTGAAAGCTTCGTTTGAACAGTACGTCAAAAACGGCGGCGGTCTGGTTGTCGTTCACGCTGCCGACAACGCCTTTGGCAAATGGAAAGAGTTCAACGAAATGATCGGCATTGGCGGTTGGCGCGGTCGCAATGAAAATTCCGGCGCGCTTTGGTTTTTCAAAGACGGCAAGCTGGCCTCTGACAATTCGCCCGGCAACGCAGGCGCACACGGCGCGCGTCAGCCTTACCAAATCACACTGCGCGACACGAATCATCCGATCACCAAAGGCTTGCCGAAAGTCTGGATGCACCAAGGCGACGAGCTTTATACGAATTTGCGCGGGCCAGGCAAGAACATGAACGTGCTGGGAACCGCCTTTGCCGACCCAACCAATCGCGGCACGAACCGGGATGAACCGATCTTGATGGCGTTGGCTTACGGCAAAGGCAAAGTCTTTCATACCGCGATGGGACACGACATTGTCGCGCTGAGCTGCGTTGGCTTCATCACCACGTTTCAACGCGGAACCGAATGGGCTGCGACTGGAAAAGTGACGCAAAAAGTTCCGGCGAATTTCCCAACGGCGAATTCGGTCAGCTATCGCACCGACATCGCGGCGATGGATCCAAATTACAAAAGAGGGCTGAATGGCCTGGACGAAGGAAGGTAGCCTGACATTGGACGGCGGCCACGCGCGCGAGCAAGTGGTTTTCCTGAACATCCGCTTGCTTACGCGCGCGGTACCGTAACGACTTAAAGAGAGAACAGAATGAAAACCAAGTTGATTCTTTTCCTGACCGCTATGCTGATTTCGGTAAACGGATTCGCTCAGACGCCACCGCCGGACACTCTGGTTTCGCCTGAAGTTCACGCCGATGGCAAAGTCACGTTTCGCATTCGCGCTGCCAAAGCCGCCGAAGTCACGCTCTTTGGCGATTGGATGCCGCCCGGTTCAAAGCATCCAATGACCAAAGACGCGGAAGGCGTTTGGAGCGCAACCATCGGCCCAATCGAAGCCACGATCCATCTGTATTCGTTCACCGTGGACGGTGTGACGATGGCTGATCCGGTGAATCCGCGCGTCAAATTGCGGCAACGAACCTCGGCCAGTCTGGTTGAAATCCCTGCCAAAGGCGCGCCGTGGGAAGTCCGCGATGTGCCGCACGGCAGCGTTGAAGCGAATTGGATTCGCACTCCGGTCATCAACGGAGAGACTAGGCAGGTGTTTGTTTACACGCCGCCCGGTTACGAAAAAAATCCCAAGCAACGTTACCCTGTGCTGTATTTGCTGCACGGCAGCGGCGACACAGCCGAAAGCTGGACTCAAGTCGGCGCGACGAATTTGATCCTGGACAATCTGATCGCCGAAAAGAAAGCCAAACCAATGATTGTCGTGATGCCGCTCGGTCACGCTGTGCCATTCGGTTCGCCACGCGAAGTCCAGGCGAAGAACGTCCCGTTGATGGAAGAGTTCATGCTCAAGGATTTGATGCCGTGGGCGGAAAGCAAATACCGCATCGCCGCCGGACGCCAGAATCGCGCAATGGCCGGGCTTTCGATGGGCGGCGGACAAACCTTCAACATAGGATTCGCGCATTTGGATTTGTTCAGCGCGCTGGGTGTTTTTAGTTCAGCGCCGGGACAGGAATTCGCCACGAAATTCAAAACCTTGCTGAACGATCCCAAAGGCACAAACGCCAAGCTGAATGTGTTCTGGTACGGCTGCGGCGACCAGGACCCTGTCTTCATTCGAGCCAAAGAAGCCACTGCCTTGCTGAACAAACAGCAGATTCGACACACCTTCCGCGTCATCGAAGGCGGATTGCATACGTGGCCGGTGTGGCGGACTTGTTTGAGTGAATTCGCGCCGCTGCTGTTTCAGGGAAGTAAGGCCGGAGCATAAAAACTAACTTCGCACGGAGACACACATTCATGCCTAAAATCAAAGGACTTCGCTGGTGGATGATCGGACTGATTATGCTCGGTTCGATCATCAACTACCTCACTCGCAGCTCGCTGTCAGTTGCTGCGCCGACACTGAAAACACAACTCGGTATTGATGAACAACACTACTCGTGGATTGTCAGCACGTTTCAGGGCGCGATTATGTTGCAGCCGTTGTGCGGTTATGTGCTGGACACCATAGGGTTGAAAGTCGGCTACGCGCTGTTTGCCGTGGCGTGGTCAATCATCAGCATGTGTCATGCCTTTGCGGGCAACTGGCAGATGCTGGCTGGCTTGCGCGGTTTGTTGGGATTGGCTGAAGGTTCGGCAAATCCGGCAGGAATGAAAGCTACGTCGGAATGGTTCCCGGCCAAAGAACGTGGTCTGGCCGGAGGCGTTTACAACATCGGCGCGTCGTTTGGTTCCATGCTGGCGCCGCCGCTGGTGGGCTGGGCGATTTTGACTTACAGCTGGAAAATGGCCTTTGTGATTACGGGCGCACTCGGATTCTTTTGGGTCGTGTTGTGGTGGTTATTTTACGAAGCTCCAGAAAAACACAAATCGCTTTCCGCCGAAGAAGCCGAATACATTTCGTCCGGGCAGGAAAAACATTTGGCCAGCGATGGCACGCGGCCATCAGTGTTGTCACTGCTTGGGCGCAGAAATTTCTGGGGCATTGCGCTGCCGCGTTTTTTAGCTGATCCAACGTGGGGCACGCTGACGTACTGGTTGCCGTTTTATTTCGCTACGGCGCGTGGTTGGGACTTGAAAAAGATCATGCTCTTCACGTGGTTGCCGATGCTGGCCGCTGACATCGGATGCATTTTCGGCGGCGTGTTCAGTATGTGGCTGCAAAAAAGATGGAAGATGCGCCTCATAAATGCGCGTCGCTCGGCTTTCACGTTCGGCGCAATCACGATGTTGGTTGTGGGCTTTACCGGCGTCGTGGTCAGTCCTTACCTTGCGCTCGCTTTGTTGTGTGTCGCGGGCTTCGCGCATCAAACCTTGTCTGTCACCGTCATCACTATGTCTTCGGATTTGTTTAAGAAAAACGAAGTCGCCACCGTCGCCGGAATGGCAGGAACTTTTGGCAACGCAGGCCTGCTGGTTTTCAATTTATTGATCGGAGTATTAGTGGCGAAGATTGGATATGCGCCGTTTTTTATATGCCTGGGCTTGCTGGATATTGTCGGCGCGATTGTGTTGTGGACTGTGGTCAAAGAACCAACACAGCAAGACGCGGTTGCCGCTTAAGCCTGAATCTTTTCAAAGGCAGGGAACTTTTATGTCAATCAACACTCGCAGCTTTGTTTGTGTGCTTCTGCTGACGGCGGGCACTATTTACAGTCAAACGCAAAATGCGCCGCGTTCCGAAGTCGCAGGCATTCCTGTCAATTACGACGAAGCGAAGGTTGGCGCGTACACATTGCCCGACCTGCTGACACTCGCCAACGGCAAGCCCGTGCGTGACGCCAAAACCTGGAATCAAAAGCGTCGCGCGGAAATCGTCCGCCTGTTTGAAGACAACCAGTTTGGCCGCAGTCCCGGGCGCCCCGCCGGAATGAGCTTCGATATTTTTGACAAAGGTACGTCGGCATTCGAGGGTAAAGCCATTCGTCGGCAAGTGACGATTTACTTTTCGCCAAAGAAAGACGGGCCGAAGATGGATTTGCTGGTTTACCTGCCTGCCAATGCCACAAAGCCCGTGCCGTTGCTGCTGAATCTGAGCTTCACCGCCAACTCCAATGCGGTCAATGATCCAGGCATCAAACCCGGAGAAATCTGGAACCGCGACAAAAAGCGCGTGCCTGCGCCGAAAGACGGCAGGTTCGGCAGCTTGAAAATTCTGCCTTTTCTGGAAGCAGGTTTTGGCGTAGCGACGTTTTATTACGGCGATGTTGATCCTGATTTTCTGGGAGGAGTTCCGCACGGAGTGCGCGCGATGTACCTGAAACCTGGCCAAACCGAACCTGCGCCGAACGAATGGGGAGCAATTGGCGCGTGGGCCTGGGGCGCGAGCCGCGCTCTGGATTATTTGGAAACGGACAAAGGCGTTGATGCAAAGCAAGTGGCTGTCACAGGCATATCGCGTCTGGGTAAAACCGTCATGTGGGCAGGCGCTCACGATCCACGTTTTGCGATGGTCATTGCCAGTTGCTCAGGCGAAGGTGGCGCGGCCATCAGTCGTCGCAATTACGGCGAAACGATTAAGCACCTGACCGAAGCTACTCGCTACCCATATCAGTTCGCGGCCAATTACGGAAATTTCGGCGACCGCGTCAATGACTTTCCAGTGGACGCGCATATGCTGGTCGCGTTGATTGCCCCGCGCCCTGTGTTGTTGCAAACCGGCGACACGGATTATTGGTCTGATCCGAAAGGTGAGTTTCTGGCTGCTGTTGCCGCAGAACCTGTCTTCAAGCTGCTGGGCAAAGAAGGACTTGGCACAGCGCAGATGCCTGCCGCCGGTCAGCCGATCTTGCATACGATTGGTTATTTAGAACACGCAGGCGGGCACGGAACGATCCCATCAGATTGGGATTTGTTCCTGAAGTTTATGCAGCAGCATTTGAAATAAATCGCCGATTTCTTTGAGTAACCATGACTGGCCACATTTCCATAATCCAAAATCCGATCCTGCGCGGGTTTAATCCTGATCCTTCGATTGTGCGCGTAGGCGATGACTATTACATCGCCACATCAACGTTTGAATGGTTTCCCGGCGTACAAATTCATCACTCGCGTGATCTGGTCAATTGGCGTTTGCTGGCGCGTCCGCTCAATCGTGCGAGCCAGTTGAATATGCTGGGCGACCCTGACTCGTGCGGAGTGTGGGCGCCGTGCCTGACGTATGACAAAGGATTGTTCCATCTGATTTACACCGACGTGAAACGTTACGGGCGCACTTCGCAACCGGGCAGCGTAGGCGCGGGATTGCGCGATATGCACAACTATCTGGTGACCTGCGCGACGATTGACGGCGAATGGTCTGATCCGATTTTTCTGAACAGCAGCGGCTTTGACCCGTCGCTGTTTCACGATGACGATGGCCGCAAATATCTGGTCAATCAGTTGTGGGATCACCGTCCGGGGCAAAACCGTTTTGCGGGCATTGTGTTGCAGGAGTATTCGCCGACAGAAAAGAAGTTGATTGGCGAGCGGTACAACATATTCAAAGGCACTTCGATCTGGTTCACCGAAGCTCCGCATTTGTACAAACGCAACGGCTATTACCATTTGATTGTGGCCGAAGGCGGCACTGGCTGGGGGCACGCGGTGACGATGGCGCGTTCGCGCAGTTTGCTGGGGCCGTATGAATTGCACCCTGACACTTACGCGCTGACTTCGCGAAATCGGCCTGATGCCAGGTTGCAGCGTGCAGGTCACGCCGATCTGGTCGAAACGCAAAACGGCGAAACTTATATGGTTTACCTTTGCGGACGCCCGCTGGCCAATCGCGGACGTTGCACGCTGGGCCGCGAAACTGCGATTCAGAAAATGGTGTGGGGCGATGACGATTGGCTTTATACCGAAGAGCGCGACGCCCTGCCGCAAATCGAAACACCAGCGCCTTTATTACCTTCCCACCCATTTGCGACTGCTCCCACGCGCGAAGATTTCGACAGCACGAACTTGCCGATGGATTTTCAATGGTTGCGTTCGCCTTATCCCGATGAATTATTCAGTCTGACTGCCCGGCCAGGTTATTTGCGGCTGTTCGGACGCGAAACGCCGGGCAGCATGTTTCGCCAGGCTTTGGTCGCTCGACGGCAACAAGCTCATTGTTACAGCGCGACAACAGTAGTCGAATTCGAGCCGCAGCATTACCAGCAACAAGCCGGTTTGATTTGTTATTACAACGGATCGAAGTTCCATTACCTTTACGTTTCGACGGATGAATTCATGGGCAAGTATATTCGGGTGATGACCTGTCACCCCGAATTGCCGGATATGTTTACTGCTCCCATTCCGATTGCTTCCGGCCACACGGTGCATTTACGTGTGGAAGTTGATTACGAACGGTTGCGCTTTGCTTATCGTGTCAACACCGAAACCTGGCAATGGTTGTCAGAGCAATTTGACGCCAGTATTTTGTCCGATGAAGCCGGGCCGCCAGGGCCTCCGAATTTCACTGGCGCGTTTGTCGGCATGGCTTGTCAGGATTTGGCAGGAACAGGGCATCCGGCGGATTTCGATTTCTTTGAATATCAGGAACGCGAGTTTAGCGCCTCGCCTTGGAAAGAGGAGAAATGATGCTTTTATCAACTGTAAGATTATCGTTACTCGTGGTGTTGCTGTTTGCTGTTTGCGTCCGTGCGCAATCGTTGGAAGCCCGTTTCGAGAAACAGGTGCAAAGCTACGAAGCTGCTGATAAAGCTTCTCCGCCGCCAACCAACCCAATCCTGTTGGTGGGTGATTCGCAATTCTTTCGTTGGAAGACATTGCAAGAGGATTTGCCGGATTTCACCATCATCAATCGCGGCATTGATTCCTTTCAGTTTTCGGACATTCTCACTTTCTTTGACCGCCTTGTGTTGCCATACAAACCTCGCATGATCGTGTTGCACGTGGGCGGCAACGATGTTCATAACGGTAAGACCGCTGAACATGTGTTGAATGATTTCAAGGCGTTTGTCGCCAAAGTCCGCGCCGTTCAGCCCAAAATTCCAATTGCGTTTTCCAGCATCACGCCGGGGCCGGGCCGTTGGGATGAAGCCGACCGGCGCAAACAAACCAACAAGCTAATCAAAGATTACATTGCGACCCAGAAAAACCTGCACTTCATTGATCTTTGGGATGCAATGCTGACCTCGGATGGCAAACCTCGCGAAGAGTTATGGGTCGCGGATCGCATTCACCCCAATCACGATGGTTATCTGGTGCGCGTGAAAACCATGCGCCCGATGTTAGGCAAACCAGACAAAAAGACTCGCTAACAGTTTATGAGTATGAAAAATGTTTCCCAGACAAAGTTTCGGATTGGCAAAGGGCGTTTCTACAGCCTTGTCATGGGGCTGGCGCTGGTCACCGGCATCGGATTGCCAACCAGCCAGGCGCAACAGGCGGATTATCGCAATCCGAGTTTGCCGATCGAACGCCGTGTTGCCGATTTGCTTTCGCGCATGACAATCGAAGAGAAAGTCGCGCAGATGACAACGCTGTGGACAAAGAAGCCGCAGGAGCGCAAACCCAACGGCAATTTCGGAGATCGCGGCGACTTTTCGCCTGGAGAAGCCGCCGTCGTTATGAAGCACGGCATAGGCGAAATCGCCCGCCAACGCGAGCGCACCGACGCTCGGCGCGGCGCTGAATACGCCAATGCAGTACAAAAATGGCTCAAGGAAAATACGCGGCTGGGCATTCCGGCGATTTTGCACGACGAGATTTTGCACGGGCTTATGGCCGTCGGCGGCACTAATTTCCCGACGCCGATTGCGATGGCTTCAAGCTGGGATACTGAACTTATCACGAAAGTATTTACGGCGGCGGCGCTCGAAACACGCTTGCGCGGCAGCCAACACGTGTTGGGGCCGAATCTGGATTTAGCGCGCGATCCGCGGTGGGGGCGCACCGAGGAAACTTACGGCGAAGACCCATACCTGGTTTCGCGGATGGGCGTCGCAGCGATCAAAGCCATTCAAGGGACTTCTTTAGGGGCAGGAGCGCCGATCATTGACGGCGAACACGTCATTGCCACGGCCAAGCATTTCGCCGCACACGGTCAGCCTGAAAGTGGCACGAACACAGCGCCCGCGAATTTCTCGGAACGTGCGTTGCGCGAAATCTTTTTGCCTCCGTTTGAAGCGGCTGTAAAAGAAGCTGGCGTGCTGAGCGTTATGCCTTCCTACAATGAAATTGATGGCGTGCCTTCGCATAAAAATGTCTGGCTGCTGGAAAAATTGCTCAGGCAGGAATGGGGATTTCGCGGACTGGTCGCCGCCGATTACAACGGCATCACCGAATTGGTTTCGCGGCACAAAGTTGCGGTTGATCGCGCGGATGCCGCGCGGCAGGCGCTCGCCGCTGGCGTAGACATAGAGTTGCCCGACCCGGCGGCTTATCCGTTGCTGCTGCAACTGGTGAACGAAGGCAAAGTTTCTCTCGCCGATGTTGATAAATCTGTCGCCCGCGTGCTGCGCGCTAAGTTTCAACTCGGCTTGTTTGAGAATCCGTTTGTTGATGTTGAGCGCGCCGTCAAGCTGACCAACAACTCGGCACACCGTGAGCTTGCCGCCGAAGCCGCGCGTCGTTCCATCGTGCTGCTGAAAAACGCAGACAATCTGCTGCCGCTGGATGCGAGCAAACTGCAATCCATCGCCGTCATCGGTCCCAACGCAGCGGAAGTTCACTTGGGCGGGTACAGCGACGATCCGCAGCGCGGCATCAGCGTCTTGCAAGGCATTCGCGACAAAGTCGGCAGCAAGCTAAAAGTCACACATGCCGAAGGCTGCAAGATCACCAAAGAAGGCGGCAAATGGTGGGATGACCGCTCGCAACTCAGCGATCCGGCACTGGATGCCAAGCTGATTGCCGAAGCCGTCGAAGTCGCCAAGGCCTCTGACATCGCACTGGTCGTCGTCGGTGGAAACGAAGACACCAGCAAAGAAGCCTGGGCAGACAATCACCTTGGCGACCGCGACACTTTGGATTTGGTCGGACGCCAAAATGACCTGGTCAAGGCCATTGTCGAAACCGGCAAACCAACCATCGTGCTGCTGATTCACAGCGCGCCGCTTTCGATCAACTACATTGCCGAAAAGGTTCCCGCGATTCTGGATGGCTTTTATCTTGGACAGGAAACCGGCATCGCTGTTGCGGATGTGCTGTTTGGCGATGCCAACCCCGCTGGCAAATTGGCCGTCAGCGTGCCGCGCAACGTTGGCCAATTGCCGATTGCGTACAACCATAAACCAACGGCGCGGCGCGGTTATGTGTTTTCAAACAAAGAACCGTTATACCCATTTGGCTTCGGACTAAGTTACACGACGTTCGAGTATTCCGATTTGAAAGTCGCTTCGCCGCAAATCGGGCCGAATGGCACAGCCGAAGTCAGCGTGACGGTTAAAAATACCGGTAACCGCGCGGGCGACGAGATCGTTCAACTTTACGTCCGCGATCTGGTCAGTTCCGTCACGCGCCCGGTCATGGAGTTGAAAGACTTCAAACGTCTGCCGCTCGCGCCAGGCGAAAGCAAAACGGTTAGCTTCACGATCACACCGGACAAGCTTTCGTTTCTGGATTTGAATATGCAGCGCGTGGTCGAACCGGGCGCATTCGAGATAATGGTTGGGACAAGTTCGGTAAAATTTCAGAAGGTGAAGCTGGAAGTGGTCGCCAAATGACCCGTCTGCACTTGATGATAAGCACAAGCTTTGGAGTGCTGCGGCTTGGCGCAGCTTTGCGTTGGCTTTCGGGCCATTCGCGTTCTCCGAAAGTGCCAACAGCGAACGAAAAGCGGTGACAAGTCTCCGCGCTCCAAAATTAAACAAACTTATGAACATCTATGAAGCAACTCGCCGCAGTTTTTTGCTGGCCTCAATGGGATTTGCGACAACGAGTCTGGCGCGTGCGCAAAGCTCACAATCACTCACTGCTGGACAGGTGATTGACCGCATCAAAGCCAACGTCGGCATTCCGTGGCGCTCGCAAACCGTGGACAACATCATTGCCGGAACGCCAGACATTCCCGTCAAAGGCATCGCCACGACGATGATGGCGACGCTGGATGTCGTCAAACGCGCCGCCGCCGCAGGCAAGAACATGGTCATCACTCACGAATCCACGTTCTTTTCTCACCAGGATCGCACCGACAACATCCAGCAAGACGCGACTTATCAGTACAAGCTCGACTTCCTGAACAAGAACAAGATGGTCGTCTTTCACTTCCACGATCACCTGCATGGACTCAAACCTATGGACGGCATCGCTGCGGGGATGATTCAGGAGCTGGGCTGGCAGAAAAATAACGACCCGCAGAATTTTCGCCAGTTCACGTTTCCCGGCATTCCGCTGGCCAAGCTGGCGAAAGAGATGCAAACCAAGCTGAAGATTCGAACGATGCGCGTCGTCGGCGATCCCAACTTGTCGGTCAAACGTGTCATGGCCAGTTGGGGCAATTGCAGCCTGATGCCGGGCGTTCCGTTTCTGTCGCGCCCCGAAGTGGACGTGTTGGTTATCGGCGAAACGAACGAGTGGGAACTGGTCGAATACGCGCAAGACATGATTTCCTCCGGCCAGAAAAAGGCTTTGATCGTGCTGGGTCACGTCGTGTCAGAACAATCCGGGATGAAGTTTTGCGCCGACTGGCTGAAAGGCTTCATCAACGAAGTTCCGATTGAATTCATTGCAGCGGCGGAACCATTCTGGCGTCCGGACAAACCCGTCTCTAACTGAAAATCAAGCAGCCGATCAATGCCTGATAATGACCTGTTTCATGGCAATTGAGCGGCGGGCTATGATGTTGAAATGGATTTAAAGTTTATTCCGACCGAATTCTTGCTTTCCACCGATCACTGGTTTTCCGCTGAAACAATTGCCGAAACGCAGGCTTTGCCATTGATTGCAGCGAGGTTGCAAGGTGATGGTTTACTGACTTTGGCGCTACAGAAAGCTTACGATTTGCCTTCGTCAGTTGAATTGCGAAGACAAGCAGACTGGGTAGATGAACAGGGCGGAATTGGGTTGCGCCGCGATGTGCTGATCAAATCCGGGGAAATCGTCCGAGTGGTTGCGGCAACGTTAATGCCGAAATCCATCATCACGCGGCATCCCTGGATTGCCACAATGGGAAACAACCCGCTTGGCGAAATGATGGGAAAGAACGCGCGTTACCAGCGCGGAACCTTTGAGTTTAGTCAACTCAAAGCAGAAATGGTTTTTCCAGCTCCTTCAGACCCCGCGCTGTTGCTGTGGGCGCGAAGATACCGCTTTTACCTGGCAGAGGATTTTTTGACAGTGACAGAAATCTTTTTACCCGGTGTGCTGGAACACCTGGGAACGGCAATTTAGCCGGACGGGAAATAACCGGTATCGGTTCAACAACCTCAATCTTCAATCGCAAACATTTGCAAACGAAAAGGTCACACCCATGAAGCTAATTTCCGTACCAAGCACCCTCATTGTGGCAGTCTTGACGCTCACAAGCGCCGCGTTATTCGCTCAGCAACCGCAACGTCAACTCACGCCCGAACAACAAGCGCAGATGCAGGCTCAGCAAGCCGCGACCAAAGCCGATCACCAACGGATGTTGGAGTTGCTGAAGATCAAAGAGTTGCGACCCGGCGCGAATGGCAGCAACAAGGAGGCTCCGAATTTTGCCAATTACGACGAATCGAAAGTGAAGCCGTACTCGGCGCTGCCCGACCCGCTCACTCTGAAGAACGGCAAGAAAGTGACTTCGGCCAAAGCGTGGTGGAATCAGCGCCGAGCCGAAATCGTCGAAGACTTCGACCGCGAAATGTATGGCCGCATGCCGAAAGTCACGCCGAAGGTGAACTGGGAAGTCGTCAGTTCAACCAACGAAACCAAGTACGACGTGCCGGTCGTCACCAAACAACTGGTCGGCCACGTAGATAATTCGTCATACCCAGCCGTCACCGTAGACATCAAGTTGACGCTGACGACCCCTGCCAATGCGGTTGGAGTGCCTGTGATTATGGAATTTGGATTGGGGCAATTGCCGCCGCGTCCGGCGAATGCT
>JAGNMH010000759.1 GCA_017991275.1 Acidobacteriota bacterium | reverse complement strand
ATCTGGGACCGCACGCGCTTTATCGCGGCGGGCAGGCTTTCAAAATTCTGCGCGAACTTGGAGTTGAATTTACCGGCGGAGTTCCGAAAGTTGACGGCACGCTGGCAATTGATGGCGGGCAAAAACATTCGTTGCCCGGTGGAGCCATTTCGCTGATGGCAACCAGCTTGTTTGGTATTTCTGCCAAGCTGGAAGCCGCACGCGTGCTGACTGCGCTACCGAAACTTGATGTTACCTCGGTCAATCACCTGACCGTCAACGAATGGCTGAACAAGGAAATACGCAACGAAGATTTGCGCCGCTTGTTGGGCGCGCTGTTTCGGCTGAGCACTTATGCGAACGATCCCGACCGTTTGAGTGCAGGCGTGGCGGTGTCTCAGCTTCAAATGGCGCTGGCCAAATCTGTGCTTTACCCCGACAGCGGCTGGCAAACGCTGGTTGATGGTTTACGTGCCAAAGCCGAATCGGCTGGCGTGAAGATCATCTCTGAAGCTCGCGTCGCCAAAATTATTTGTAATCAAACCGGGCGCGACGAAACCGGGCGAGCGATTGGCGTGCGATTGGCTGACGGTTCGCTGCATCCAGCCGACGCAGTCATCATCGCCACCAACCCTGACGAAGCCAGAGAGTTAATCGAAGGCGGCCAGCAAACTGCGCTCGGCGAATGGGCGAAAAAAGCTATTCCAGTCAAAGCCGCCTGTTTGGATGTGGCGCTGGAACGATTGCCAGAACCGCAGGCGACTTTTGCGCTTGGCATTGATCGCCCGCTTTATCTGTCAGTGCATTCGGCTGTGGCGAAACTCGCGCCCGAAGGTAAAGCGATGATTCATGTGGCGAAGTATCTGGGTTCGGAAAACCCTGCCGACCCCAAAGCTGTCGAAGGCGAACTAGAGCAGTTGCTTGATCTGGTTCAACCCGGCTGGCGGGAACTGTTGATCGAACGCCGTTTCCTGCCGGCAATGACAGTTGTGAATTCGATGGCCACAGCCGAACAAGGAGGTTTGGCAGGAAGACCCGGCCCGGCGGTTACTGATATTGAAGGTTTGTTTGTAGCTGGAGATTGGGTTGGGGCAGAAGGCTGGTTGGCGGATGCCAGCGTAGCCAGCGGAAAACGCGCGGCTGAATTGGCTGCCAGCCAGATTTACAACCTCGCTTCGACCAACTCGGTTTGAACAGGATGCCGGGATCAATTTTGTGAATCCCGTACACCAATCTCAAAGTTTTATGGAACTTATTCAGTCAAAGCTTTCTCAGCTTTACTTGCTGGATCGAATGATCCAGTCCTTTTTCCAAAATCAGATGGGCGCGAGTTCTGGTCGGAAGAATGTTTTCCCTCAAGTTTACGCCGTTAATCTCTTCCCAAATCTTCAAAGCGGTTTGCCTGGCTTCTTCGTCGGACAAGTTGGCGTATCGGTGAAAGTAAGAAATAGGGTCACGGAATGCAGTGCGCCGCAGCTTCAGAAACCGTTCAACATACCAATGCTTGATGTGTTCTTCGTCGGCATCAACGTAAATGGAAAAGTCGAAGTAATCCGAAACGAAGATCGGCGAATCGTTTTCAGCGCTGCCTACGCCGGTTTGCAATACATTCAAACCTTCGACAATTACGATGTCCGGTTGGCGAACGACCTGAACCTGGTCGGGAACGATGTCATAAATCAGGTGGGAGTAAATCGGCGCAGTGGCTATCGGCTCGCCTGATTTCACTTCAGCCACGAATTTGACCAGTCGCCGCCGGTCGTAACTTTCGGGGAAGCCTTTGCGTTTCATCAGACCGCGCGATTCCAACACGGCGGTCGGATGCAGAAAGCCGTCGGTAGTTATCAAATCAACTTTGGGATGATTCTTCCATCGCGCCAACAAGGCTTGCAGGATACGGGCAGTGGTGCTTTTGCCGACGGCTACGCTGCCAGCGACGCCAATGACGTAAGGAACCTTGGCCGTCGAATCGCCCAGAAAAGTGTGCGTCGCTTCGTGCAGGCTTTGCGTTGCGCCGACGTACAAGTTCAGCAACCGCGATAACGGCAGGTAAATCTCCACGACTTCGCGCAGAGAGATGCGTTCATTGATGCCGCGCAAATTGGCCAGGTCTTCTTCCGTCAGAGTCAGCGGCGTCGAGTTCCGCAACTGGCTCCATTCTTCGCGGGTAAAGTTTATGTATGGTGAAAGAGGCATAAGAATCAGATTCCGCCTCTTCGCCGCGCTAGCGGCGCTTGAATTTAGCCGTGGGTTTCAACCCACGGTAAGAACGTCATTCCTTCACGTCGCGTCAGCGACGATTGAATTCAACCGTCGCTGACGCGATGTGAAGGTTTTCTCGCGCTACCCGGCGTTGAAAACGCCGGGCTAAATTCAAGCGCCGCTAGCGCGGCGAAGAACAGGTAGAGGAGTTATCAGATAATCTTGTTTGTACGAATTCGATGGAAGAGTTTGGCGATTGCGACCAATGCCATAGCAGGCAGCCAAACCCAAATGAATTCGCTGGCCAGAGCCAGCAACCCGCGCGCGCTGAAAAAGTCTGCGCCGATTGGCGAAACTCTGATTGGCCGCCACGGAGCGAAGTAGCGAGAGTTCTCAAAAGGCGCGAACAAGGCAACGCCCAAACCGCCGCTGGTCAGAGAATCCATCATCAGATGCGAAGTGGTCGCTAGACTGAAAAAGATGGCCAGCGACACACGGCTGCGTTTCATCGTTGCCAGTTCTTGAGCGCGAAACGCCGTCCACGCAATCGCGCATCCAACCAACACAGCAAACAACAGCGAATGCGTAATTCCACGATGTCCCCAAACGCTTCGATACGGAATGCCAAGCCCAAACGCGATCACGTCAAAATCCGGCAACACGGAACACAGCGCCGCCAAAAGCCAAAACCGTTTTGGCATTGGCTCAGTCGCATAAGCCGCGCCGAGCGCCGAAGAAAAGATTGCGTGAGAAAAGATGGTTGGCATTGTTTTACAGCGTTTTACAGCGGAGGAGTGAATCGCCCATCAATCGCCGTCCATCCGCCATCAACAAACATCACGGTTCCAGTGACGTAGCTTGCCGCGTCCGAAGCCAGATAGATGACGGCTCCGGCCATTTCGTCCGAACTTGCCCAGCGTTTCAGGGCGTTGCGGTCGGCGTAAGCGTTGTACCAATCCGGTTTGTCTTTGATCGGGCGGGTCAGC
>JAGNMH010000758.1 GCA_017991275.1 Acidobacteriota bacterium | reverse complement strand
TTCGCTGTTCGCTTTCAAGCTTGTTCGCGTCAAGATGCTGCCATTCGACAACAAGAGCGAATTCCAAATCATTATTGATACCCCTGAAGGCACTCCGCTGGAACAAACCGCCGCTGTCACGCGCGAAATCGCCGACACCATTCGCACGGTTCCCGAAGTCGTCAATTACCAGATGTACGTTGGCACGGCGTCGCCCTATAACTTCAATGGATTGGTTCGGCATTACTATTTGCGGCGCGGGCCAAACGTAGCCGACATTCAGGTCAATCTTGTCGGCAAAGGCGACCGCGACGCTCAAAGCCACGACATCGCCAAACGCATTCGCCCGGCGATTCAGCAGATTGCCGCCAAATACAACGCGCGCGTCAAAGTTTCCGAAGTCCCTCCCGGGCCGCCAGTACTACAAACTCTTGTCGCTGAAATTTACGGCCCGAATTATCAACGGCAGACGGAGATCGCCAAAAACATACGTGACATCTTCGATAAAACTCCCGGCGTGGTGGACGTGGATTGGTACGTCGAAGACGATCAGCCGAAATTCCAGTTCGTTGTGGACAAGGAAAAAGCCGCGCTCAACGGCGTTTCGGCGGAACAAATTGCTGCGACCTTGCGCATCGCCGTGGATGGAATGCAGGTCGGTCTGGCTCATCAGGCCAGCGAGAAAGAAGACCTGGCAATCGTCTTGCGCCTGCCGCGAGCCGAACGCTCCAGCATTGACGATCTGAAGCAAATCAAGGTCGCCGGTTCACAGGGTAATCTGGTTCCGCTGGGTGAACTGGTGAAAGTTGTTGAGCAGGTGAATGACAAAAGCATTTACCATAAAAATCTGATGCCGGTGACTTATGTAACCGGCGACATTGCGGGCAGCGAAGAAAGTCCCGTCTACGCAATCATGAAACTGAACGACGCGGTTGAAAAAATGAAGCTGCCAGAAGGTTATTCGCTGGAACGGTTTGTCGCTCAGCAACCGTTTACTTCCGAAAAGTTTGCGATGAAGTGGGACGGCGAATGGCATATCACTTATGAAGTTTTCCGCGATCTGGGCCTGGCGTTTGCGGCGGTGATGGTGCTGATTTATGTCTTGGTGGTCGGCTGGTTTCAATCTTTCAAAACACCATTTGCGATTATGGCGGCGATTCCGTTTTCGCTGATTGGCATTTTGCCGGCGCACGGAATGATGAACGCATTTTTCACAGCAACTTCGATGATCGGCTTCATCGCCGGAGCCGGAATCGTCGTGCGGAATTCCATTATTCTGGTGGATTTCATAGAGCTGCGATTGAAACAGGGAATGCCGCTGGCCGAAGCGGTAATTGACGCCGGAGCTGTGCGATTTCGCCCAATGATGCTGACGGCGGCGGCGGTGGTTGTTGGCGCGACGGTGATTTTGTTTGACCCTATTTTTCAAGGCCTGGCGATTTCATTGATGGCGGGCGAAGTTGCTTCGCTGCTGCTGTCGCGAATGACTGTGCCGGTTTTGTATTACTTGAGCGAGCGGAAGAAGCATCCGGCTTCCGAGGCCGCGATTGAAAATTTGCCTGTCGAAGGGATTGAAGAATCTTCTGCGACTGGCACAACTGAAAGTGCGCCGGACACGGCGGCTTAAATGAAAGAGGAGGCAGGTATGTCACGCAAAATTTTGTTCTTATCTTTTACTTTGCTTTGTTCGTTGTTTGCCGCGACTGCGATGGCTCAGGGGCAAGGGCGCGGAATGGGGATGGGCGGCGACCAGCCGCAAGACATGAAAACAATCCATTCACTGTTTGACGATCACAAGAAAATCACTCGAACCGTCAAAAACATCGGCAACGGAGTCGAAACGATCACCGAATCCGACGATCTGAAGGTGAAAGCTTTGATCGTCGAACACGCCTGGGTGATGAAAGCTAGGTTGGAGAAGAAACAGCCGATTCGGCAATGGGACCCTCTGTTTGCTGAACTGTTCAGGAATTCCGACAAGATCAAATTGGAGATCACGACCACGGAAAAAGGAGTCAAGATTACCGAAACTTCAACCGATCCTTATGTCGTCAAGCTGATTCAGGCTCATGCGGCTGGCGTTTCGGAATTCGTCAAGGAAGGCATGCCCAGCATGCACAAAGAACATCCGCTGCCTGGTGAAAAGAAAGAAGAAGCAGCTTTTGTAGGCAAAGGCGACGGCATTGAAACCTGCCCGGTGACAGGCGAGCCGGTCAACAAAGAAATTAAATTCGGATTCTTTGGTCGAACGGTCTATTTCTGCTGCGAAAGCTGTCTGGAAGCGGCGAAGAAAAATCCCGAAAAGTTCATCAAACCATAAACCGTATGCTCTAGCTCTACGGTTGAAAACTTTCTATTGCTGGCGGACTATCGCTGCTAAATAACCGAAACAATTCAACCGTGGAGCTTGCTAAATGAAAAAGACGACGCCGTTTGGCGCGCTCGAAATCTTCGACGCGCATTGCCATTTTTTCTCGCACAAATTCTTCCAAACCCTGATCGGCCAATCGCCGACGCTCGGCAAAGAGTCCGACTCTGTTGCGCGCGCAGGTGAAATGACCGGTTGGGTGATGCCGCCGACTGACCCGGCTGAATTGGGCAAAGTCTGGACGGCTGAGCTGGACAAACACGAAGTTGCAGCAGCGATGCTGATTGCCAGTGTGCCGGGCGACGAAGATTCCGTTGCAGCCTCAGTCGCCGCTTTTCCCGAACGAATCGCCGGCGCGTTCATGTTCGATCCAATCGAAAGAGGGGCAAAGCCCGACGCCGAGGCGCGAGCCAAACGCGCATTCGATGATTTGAAGCTGAAAGTCGTCTGCCTGTTTCCGGCGATGCAGCAATTTTCAATCGCCGAAAACGAAGGCGCGCGAACCGTTGTCGCATTGGCCAGTGAACGTCCGGGCACGGCGGTTTTTGTCCATTGTGGAGCGTTGTCGGTCGGCGTCAGAAAGAAGCTTGGATTGAAATCTCCGTTCGATATGCGAAGGTCAAACCCGCTGGATATTTATAAGCTTGCGGCTGAATTTCCGTCGGCGAAGTTCATCGTTCCGCATTTCGGCGCCGGCATGTTTCGTGAAGCAATGATGCTGGCCGACCTTTGCCCGAATGTTTTCATTGACACTTCCAGCAGCAACAAATGGATGAATTACGAAGCTTCCCCGGTTGATCTTGCGACGGTGTTCAAACGCGCT
>JAGNMH010000083.1 GCA_017991275.1 Acidobacteriota bacterium | reverse complement strand
AATCCTTGAAGCCCAAACACTCCAAATGCAAACTAAAAAAACGTTGGACCGAAATAAGTCCGTTGCTGCACACTCAACTGAAACACCGGTGATTCAAACCGATGATCAAAAGGTGAATCGCGGATTTGTCTTTGCAGGTTTTTGCGCCGCTGTGGCGGTCTTTTTGGCGGTTTATTTGTTGCGGATGGATCGTATAGTTGGATTGTTCGTTGACGATGCCTGGTATGCGCTGCTGGCAAAGTCACTGGCAACCGGGCAGGGGTATCAACTAATCAACTCGCCTTCGCCGGGAATCTTTCCTGTTTACCCTCCTGTTTATCCATTTTTACTCTCATTGGTTTACCGGCTGTGGCCTGACTTTCCGAACAATGCCATGCTGCTGAAATCTGTTTCGGTGGCGGCTATGTTCGTTGTTGGCGTGGCCAGTTACAAACACTTCAACCGAGACCGCCAATGGCCGCAACTGTTGTCGTTGATTTGCGCTTTGACGGTGACGTTGATGCCGGGCTTGGTTTTTCTGGCCACTTCGTCGGCAATGTCGGAATGTGTTTTCACGTGTTTTCAATTGCTGGCGGTTCTGGTTATCGAATCCGCCGCGCAAGCCGAAGACACCAAAACTGAAACTCGCAATGTGATTCTGGGTGGAGCATTGGCTGCCATAGCTTTTCTGACGCGCTCAATCGGTCTGGCTGTGATTGGAGCCGGATTCGTTTACCTGTTGAAAGAACGAAAATGGAGATCGGCGGCGGTTTTCGCCCTGGCGGTGATGATTGTTGCCGGACCGTGGACGTTGTATTCGCGCAACCACCAGCCGACCGCCGAACAGCGCACAGAGCAAGGCGGAATGATCGTCCAGGATTATTCCGCGCAGTTCTGGCAACAGCGGGCTGGCGACACTTCGTCAGGGAAAATCGAGCTTGGCAGTTTGCCGGATCGAATGTGGGCGAATGCGATGAAGATTGTTGGCAATAACACGATCATGATCTTCGCGCCTATGTTTCATCGTTCGCCGAAAATCAGCGGCGAAGAAACCCTGGAAACCGGAAAGACTTCGCATGGGCTTTCGTATCTGCTGGGTTTGTTTTTGCTGCTGGGCTTTGCGTTTTCAGTCAGGCGACGGCTGGCCGTGGCTGAAATCACAGTGGCGTTTACGCTGCTGATTACCTGTGCCTGGCCGTGGGATACTTTCAGGTTTTTACTGCCTTTGACTCCATTTTTGTTGGCTTATCTGCTGGAAGCTTTTCGAGGCACGCGCGATTTCATAAATCAAAAAATGGAAGTGAAAGCGACAGGCACGCCGTGGCGAGCGATGGCTGTTGTGACGGGATTATTGTTGGCGCTGCTTATTTATGACCATTCGATTTATTTGGCCAAACGTTCCGACCTTTCGCGCGCGGAGTATCTGCCCTGGCGCGCTATCTTTAACGAAAACCTGGAAGCGTTGAAGTGGATAAAAGAAAAGACGCCGGAAGACGCCTTAGTTTGTTCGCTCAACCCAGCCATGGTTTATATGTACACCGGGCGTAAAAGTGTCGCCAGTAACAATCCCGAAGCAAATTGGGAAAACTGGAAACGACTGAACGTGCGGTATTACGCTTATCTGTCTGTTTATCCGATTGCTGATCCCGGAATGGGCGAAGGCCGTTTCGATCAGGTTTACCGTTCAAAAAAATCTCTGAAGCTTCGTGTAATGGATTTGGGGCGGAAAGAAGCCCGATTGCCATGGAATCCTTTTGGCACTTCCGGCGGCTCAATCATGATAGACCCAATGAAATAACCTTCCTTCTCTAGAACCGAGACAAGCAAAATGGACAAGATTGAACAGGGTTCTGCGATGATTGGACTTCGGAATCTTTTTCTCGACCTTGCTCAATTCCGTCTACCCTCCCACGCTTCGCCGCGAGCAAAAGATTGGTTGGCACGATTGTTTTTGTTGTTTCTGCCCGCCGTCTTTTTTTGGCGCGAAACGCTGGGCTGGATGACGCTGGCCGATCAGGACGCAGTTTTCTGGTTTTTTCCCGCCTACAAATTTGCCGCTGAACAAATCAGTTCCGGCTCTTTCCCTCTCTGGAATCCTTACCAGTACGGCGGCATTCCGTTTTTCAGCGAATGGCAATCAGGTGTTTTAGATCCGCTGAACTGGATTCACTGGTTCGGAGCGACTTCACGCACGATGACGCTTTCGATGGAACTAAGCTTCGCCATTGCTTTGCTGGCTATGTTTAGCTATGCGCGCAGCCTGAACTTCACACGTCGAGCCAGCATCTTTGCGGCCATCGTCTTCGGCTTGAGCGGGTTTCTTGTTGGCCGGACTCTTTATCCGGGCTTTGTTCGAATCGTAGCATTGACTCCGCTGGTTTTGTGTTTCACCGAACGGCTGAGCCAGCGCGGGCGTTGGCGCGACGTAGTTTTCGGTGCGCTGATCGTGACCTGGCAAATTTTCGCCGCTCATCCGCAACCGCTGATTTACTCTTCGTTGCTGGCCTGCGCTTATGCTCTCTTTCGATTTTCGATTTTCGATTTTGAATTTTTGGTTATCAGATCGGGAGAAGCTTTGTTGCCATCAAAAGCGCCAATCGGGAATTCGGAATCCAAAATCCAAAATCCAAAATCCAAAATCCAAAATCGGTTTAGCTTTCTGCTGAAATTCTCAACAATGTTCATCGCTGCAATCTGTCTGGCGGCAATTCAACTAGCTCCGGCTTTTGAATTCGCCACAAAGTCCGTCCGGCAGGAATGGCCGTTTGAACTTTTCACTTTGCATTCGCTCCATCCAGCTTCGCTGTTGGTGACTTTGTTTCCGTTTTTGCACGGTTCGGGAAAAACGATTTACTCGCTGCCTTATTGGGGGACTTACTGGCATCACAACGAAGCTCAAATTTATTTGGGCGCTCTGGCTTTGTCTTTGGCTGCGGCTGGAGCGATTGCGGCGTGGAAGTTTCGGTTCAGCGTTGGCAAATTCTGGAGCGTGGTAGCCATCATCGGAACGATTCTGGCGATGGGGAAATACTCTGGATTTGTGGCTTGGCTGCTCTTTCATTTTCCGCTGGTCAGCCATTTCCGTAGCCCTAACCGTCACTGGATGGAAGTGACAATCGCCGTAGCTGTGCTGGCTGGTTACGTGGTTGATCGCTTGATACTCGCGGGAAAAGAATCGCGCTTCATCAGTCATTGTCTGCAAGCATCGTCGGCAGCGATTGCTTTGCTGGTTTGTTTCGCTGGAGGTTTGGCGTTCTGGCGAAAAGATTTGGCTGAAAGCATTCTTCGTTCGCTTCCTGATTTGAAGCATTTGCCAACCGGTTTTTTGCAATCAGCGAAGTGGGAATTCTTGTTGCCGATGATTGTCGCAGTGTGCGCTTGCGCGACAGCGGTAATCTTTGCGTGGAGTAAAAAACGGGCGACATGGTTTGCTTTGTTGTTGGCTGTTTTGCTGGTTGACCTGAATCTTTATGCCGCGTTCGCTCCAATCAATAACCCGGCAAAGCTGGAGACTCTGGTTGGTGCAGCTATGCCGACAGAACTTGCGGCTGAACAAAATCAGTTCCAGCCGATTCGTTACCAGATGATGCTGAATACTGTGACGGGCGAATTCAGCCCGTACTGGTTTTATGGTCACGAAATGATGACGGGTTACGATCCTGTGCTGAGCGAGCGGCAAAAAATTTTCAGCGGCTTGGATGAAGCCGGTCGCTCGTTCAACCTGACCATGCTGGAATCGCAAGACCGAACGCTGGATATTTTCAACGTGCGATATGTTTTTGTGCCGCCAGGGTTGTTCAGCGAATCGCTGAACGACAAGACTCGATGGCGTGAAGTCATCATCCAACGCGATCCGGCGAAGCCTTATGCCGACTATCGAATCTTTGAAAACCTGCGTGCGTTGCCTCGCGTTTGGATGGCCGACAAGGTCAAAGTCGCGTGGGAAGGCGATCAACTGAAAATGATTCGCGGCCAGATTGTTGATCCCGATTTCGACCCTCGCACTATGGCTCTGGTTGATCCCGAAACAGCAGAAAAAGTTCGTAGTACCGGCTTTAGCCGGAATCTTCTGCCGATTCCGCCTGAAGGCGGTACTACGAACCCGATTCCGCCTGAAGGCGGTACTACGAACCCGATTCCGCCTGAAGGCGGTACTACGAACCCGATTCCGCCTGAAGGCGGTGCTACGAACACGGCTTCGATCATTCGCCGCTCGGCGACTGATCTTGTCGTCGAAACGAACACTGATAAAACTTCGCTGCTGGTGCTGAGCGAGATGTTTTACCCGGGATGGAAAGCGACGGTTGATGGCGGCAATGCTGAGTTGTTGCGAGTTGATTACAACTTGCGAGGCGTGCAGGTTACGGCGGGTAAGCACGTTGTTTCGATGAGTTACTGGCCAGAATCGCTGACAAAAGGGGCGGTCATCAGTTTGACGACCGCCCTCTGTTTGCTTGCGATTTTGATTTGGGAAAAACGCCGCATTATGGACGCGGACGCGGCGTCGGAGTTGGCTTAGCCTTTGGGGCATCTTTTTTCATGTCGGCGGTTTTGGTTTCAGCATCAGGGTTTGCTTTGTCGTCTGGCTTGGGCTGATCCGGTTTGACCTCTTCGGCATCCAGGAATTTGATGTCGGATTGGAACCGGCGATAGTTCTTGTACTTGATTACCATCCGTATGTGCAGCGGTTCACCACCATCGAAGTAAAGAGTGTCATCGCCGTAAGTGTAAGTAGGGAACCAGTAACGGCCATCAATGTTTTCACGATAAGTCTCGAATTTAGGAAAACGTTGTCTGAATTCCGGGACAACTTTACCTGCAGTTTTAACGACCTGCATATCTTCGTCGTCCACCCATATTCGCCCCTGGAAGAATTTGCCCTCGACCTTTTGATCCTTCAGGCGTTTCAACTCGCGTTCGTTCGACATGACTTTGGGGGTCACATCAAAAACGTAAGTGTTCAAATCATCCACTTTTTCCTTGCCCACGTAACTGACGTTGTAAAGTGGCAAGTCTTTGGTGGTCAGCGCGAATGGTTGCAAATTGGTCAAGGCGTTTTTGTCTTCATAAGTTAAAACGCCTGACTGCTCCAGATCGGAAATTGGCGCTTTGATAATTTTTTGCTGTCTTTGACCGGCGTCGTTGAAGACAAATTCTGAAACCTGGTAAAACTCGCCGGAGACAGTCTTGGCCTGTCCCAGCCTTTGAATCTTTGATTCCTGCTGGTAGGAATACTCTTTCCAAACTTCCAGCAGTTCGCTTTCTTTGGCGGTGAATCGTTTAATCACTTCTTCCGGTGAAAGTTGTTGATGGATTTTCTGTGGTGCGGCACCCGATTGTTGTTGAGCCGACGCTGTCCACAACGAAGCCGTCAGCATGACGGCGATAAACAAAGCTAGCGTAATTTTTTTCATCCCAATTTCCTCCTTCAAGATTTGTTGTGTCGAGTATAACGAACAGCGTTGCTTTGAACGAAGCTAAACCAGCCTCTTGCATTTGGTCGAGCTTAGTCCAGTTCTATCTCTTCAGACGAGTCAGACCCTTTACCGGCTTCACGGACTTTTCGGCGCACCAGGTCGTAACTGAACCCGCGCCGCATCAAATAATCAAACAGCTTTTTTGCCGCTTCCGGCGTGGTCGGTGCGCCCTTCAACTTCAGACGTTTGTTAAGGGCGCGATCAATCAATTCTTCTTCGGCGCCGCCCTCGTAAAGCTGATCCAGGGTCTGTTCTGTGATTTCGCTGGGCAGCTTTCTACGTTGCAAATCACGCCGCAGGCGAGTTTTCCCCAACGGTCTGAAAGTCAGTCGGGAACTGGCAAAGCTGATGGCAAGTTGTTCGTCGTTCAAATATCCAAGCTCTTTCAGTCGGGCGATAACTTGCTCCACGACGGTTGCTTCAGCCCAGACTTTCTCCATCAATCGTTCGCGCATTTCGGCGACAGTGCGCGGTTTGAACGACAACAGGTTCAGCGCGCGCTTCATGGTTTTTTCGTAAGGTGTGACAGCCATCGCCTTCATCGTGAAGCTGTTGACAGACTTCGTCAAGTTCGCAAAGCTTTAACCGGTTTTACGAATTCTTTGGCTGCGTGCTATATTCCCGCCCTACTTTTCCCAACAATCTATCCTTATTTCGAGGTATCAGGTCTATGTCCGGGCACTCAAAATGGCACACAATTAAGCACAAAAAAGGCGCGCTGGATGCCAAGCGCGGAAAAATTTTTACCAAACTGATTAAAGAAATTACCATCGCTGCCCGCTCTGGTGGCAGCGGCGATGTGAACATCAATGCTCGTTTGCGTAAAGCCGTCAGTGACGCCAAGTCAAACAACATGCCGAACGATACGATTGATAAAGCTATCAAACGCGGCACGGGCGAATTGGACGGCGTCAGTTACGACGAAATCACCTACGAAGGTTACGGCCCCGGCGGCGTAGCCGTCCTGGTCAACACGACCACAGACAACCGCAACCGCACAGTGGCCGAAATTCGCCATACTTTTTCCAAGAATGGCGGCAACATGGGCGAAGCAAATTCGGTTTCGTGGATGTTCAACAAGAAAGGCCAGATCATCATTGACGCCGTGTTGAAGGGCGAAGACGACATGCTGGAAATCGCTCTAGAAGCCGGAGCCGAAGACATGAGCAGCGATGGCGAGACTCATCAGATTCTGACTGCGCCAGAAGATTTCCACACCGTGCTGGACACAATCAAAGCCAAAGGCATTGAGCCGATGTCGGCTGAATTGGCAATGATTCCTCAGAACACCATTAAGCTGGAAGGCGGTGACGCTGCCAAAATGCTGAAGCTTTACGAAGCCCTGGACGATCACGAAGACACTCAAAGCGTTTATGCCAATTTCGAAATTGACGATGCGGACATGGAATAAACTCTGGCTCATCGTTCGCGGTTCACAGTTCACAACATTCTGAAAACCGCGAACTGCGAACTGCGAACTATGAATTTCAAACGTCGCGGCGCGGAAACCGGCAGCGGTTTCCAGGAAGCCATCAATCGCACCAACGAAGGTTACGAGCGCGCCGGGCGGGCCTGCATTACACGTAAAGCGATTCCTGGAAAATATCTGATCGAACGCGGCGAAACTCGGCGAGGTTTATCGTTGCCAAAAATGGATTCGATTTCAGGTTCAGGTCAGGCTCGAATTTCTTCCGCAGAACTCGGCAGCCTGGTGAAACAACACAAAGTAACTGACTGGCGGCGGTTCGTTCCCGAATCCAAAGCCGAACCTGATTACGGCGGAGTAATTGCTCCAACGGGCCGAGCGATCTTTTACGATGCCAAAACCACTCGGCGGGATTTGCTGGATTTCGACAATCTGCATGCTCACCAAATTGGTTTTCTGGAGAGATCGGCTCGTTTCGGAGCCATCGCCGGCTTTCTGGTTGAATTCAGCAAGCACAAAGAAATCTACTTTCTGCCGATTCAGATTGTCGTTCGTTGGCGAGATGAAAGCTCTCGCAAAAGTTTGCCGCATAGGTTTTTCAGCGACCATTTGACGGCGGCTGCGGCTGGAAAAGGGTTCATTATCTTCGATTACCTGACCGCCATCGAAGAGCAGGAGCAGCGTTACGGCTCCGATTTATCAAGATTCAATCAGGTTTCACTCGACACTTACGCGGCGCGAGCCGTACGGAACCGGCAAGCTACCGGGTAACTTTCCAACAACACTTCGGCCACCCCTGAAGGAGCACAGCGCATGTCTGTCCGCACAGCTTTTTGGGGGATCGTTTTTCTCATCGTCATCACCTCCGCCATTCAAGCGCAAACAAAACGCAAAACCTCTGTTACAGGTCGGCGTGCCATTGTCGTTGACGAACGGCTTTCAGTCTTGCGAACTCAACCGGATGTAAAAGCACAGTTGAAACAGCGATTGCGCCGCGGTCGGGTCATTGGAATTCTGGCCATCAGGAAAGCCAAAGACGGCGGTCAGTTTTTGCAAGTTTCTGTGACTCGCAACACGCGCGGCTGGATTCTGGCGGAGGCCGTGGTCAAATCCGGTGACTCTGCCGACGCTGCACGCTTGCTGAAGCTGATCGAAGAAAGCGAGGACGATTTCATCAAGGCGCGATTGGCAAAGTTATGTGCTGAAGAGTTTCGCCTGACTGCGCCGGCTCCAAGTTGCCTGCTGAAACTTGGCGAAGCCGCCGAGCGCGCAGCCGATAGGCTGACTCGTGATGCCAAGCGCAGAGTCGGTAATCAAGAACCAAGCACAGGTCTTAGCAAGCGAGATTATTTTTTGAACTTTACGGGATTGGATCGTTACAACCGCATCGGCGTGATGTTTGATTACGACCAGTCGGCTGATCGAATTGTTTATGACGGCGTGGCTTATCGTGAATTATTGCGACGTTATCCGAACAGCGCCGAGGCTGAAATCGCAAAAGGGAAATTTACAAAACGGCAGTAACCCGGCTTCAGCAATAGGTTAGTGTTGCGATAGGTGGGTGTATTGAATTGTCATCAGCGCCTGTTTGACGGCGATGACCGCTGCATCAAATTGAGCTTCGTGAACCAACACTGCGTCGGTGCTGTAAGTTGAAACGCTCAAAATGCTGATGTCGGCTTCGGCCAATGCACGGCTGATTTCGGCGATAAAACCGACGACTGAAAAATCCAGAAAGGTGTCGAAGCGGATCATTCGCCAATCACCGCGAGCCTGAGCGTCGGGAAAACGCGCGGCCATCTGTTGCCAGATATCTTCGGCAATCATCAGCGTGATTTCGTGTTTGTCGCGGATCAACGAAACAAAACCGTCGGCTTGGCGCAGGCAATCAATCGCCGCGCTGTAATGTTCCAACGGCAGACTGGCGACCGCGTATCTGGTTTCTGGCAGGTAAAGTTGAATTGTCATGGTTACTCAATCACTGCATAAGCTCTGACCGGAAAAGTTCCGACTCCGCGAAACTTGACCGGCACGGCGTGAAAGCGAAATCCAGTTGTTGGCAATTGGTTCAAATTACAAAGATGCTCGGCTATCGGAATCCCTGCGCCGAGCAACAACGTGTGAACTGGTCGCTGACCATCGCTCATATCGTCAATGTTGACCGAATCAATGCCAACCAGTGCGACTTCGGCAGCAACCAGAAACTCTGCCGCCGCGCGAGTCAGAAACGGAGCTTTGTGGCCATACTGCTCAGTCCTCCAGTGAACGTCCCAACCAGTGCGAATCAGCACTGCGCGATTGTTCAACGCAAGACCACGAAACCGATCAACATCTATCGCCCGGCTGCTGTGCCCAGTCGCGTTAATCACCAAACCTTCCAGATCCGCCAATCGCTCCAACGGCAACGAAGCCAGATCGCCGCCTTCGGCAAAACGATGAAACGGAGCGTCCACGTAAGTTCCGGTGTTCGCCACCATCTCGATGCGGCCAATCTGAAACGTCGTATCTGCGGAATATCTGCCGGGCGAAGCCGCGCGGCTCAGGAAATCGGAAACCGCCGGAGCGGGCAAGCCAGGATAAGTGGTCATGCCCGCTTCGATCTCGTGACTGACATCAATTAACCTTCGCATCATTTACTTCATCGCTGCTTGAGGCCAGCCGGATTTGCGAAGCTCCTGTTTCAATCGCCCCATCGTTGCTTCGATGTCTTCCAACTTGCGAGGAATCGAGCCGGACATAATTACCGGATCGCCGTTTGTGACCAGAATGTCGTCCTCGATGCGGATGCCTATGCCTTTGTATTTTTCAAAGGCCGGACGAACGGCTTTGATGAAGCGTTCGTTTTCAGGCGTCTTTGGCAGCCAGTCCAGCGCGTCCGGGCGGATGTAAATTCCAGGTTCGACGGTCAGCACCATTCCGGGCGCAAGCGGTGTTTTGTAATCGCCAACGTCGTGAACGTTCATGCCAATCCAATGGCTGGTTCCGTGCATAAACCACGTGCGGAATTCGTTGTTGTCTTTCGACGTAATCAGGCCGAGTTTGAACAAGCCGTCTTTGATGATTTCAGCGGTTACGCCTTGAACCGATTTGGCGTTCGTTGCCGGATCGAAGACTGCGCCGACGATGTTGCCCGCCCGGACTCGATTGATCGAAGCCGTCTGCGCCTCGTAAACAATGCGGTAAATGTCGGCCTGCTCTTTGGTGAATTTGCCGTTGATTGGCAATGTGCGAGTAATGTCGGCGGTGTAATGATCGAACTCCGCCGCGCAATCCATCAGCAGCAAACTGTCGTCTGCCAGCTTTTCCTGGTTGGTGATGTAATGCAGCGTAGTCGCGTTTGCGCCTGCGCCGACGATGCACGGATAACCCCAGTTGTCGGCTCCGCGGCGTTTGAAGGTGTATTCAAACTCGGCCTGAATTTCATACTCGAACATCCCCGGAGCGGCGACAGCGAAAACCCGGTGGAAGGCTTCGGCGGTGATGTCGGCGGCGTGTTGCAACAGCTTCACCTCCCACGGAGATTTCACCACTCGCAGTTCGGCAAAGATCGGATGCGCGCTTTTGAGTTTCAACCCGGCGTTGGCGGCTTTCAGGTTTTCGGCGAATTCGTGTTCCTGACGATATTCGCGAAGGTCGCGGTTTGGCGGAGTTAGCAAGTAAAGTTCGCCCTGATCAGTTTTGGCGGCTTCGATGAAAGTTTGAAACTCGTTTTGCCACTGAGCCAGCAATTCGGCGTTCGGCTTCGGAGCCGGGCCACGTTTGGCAATGGCGGCTTCGGCTTTTGGAGCCAGCGTTGCCAGAAAACTGTTCAGCAATTTCAGATCCCAGATTTCCTGAACGCCGCTGCGTTTGCGAGCTTCGTCGTTGCTGAGCATGTGGCCTGTCCAGGTTTCTCGGCGCGCGTCGCGTTCGGGAACGAACAGAATCTCTCGCGTCTTTTTTGCGCCGGGGATCAACACCAACGCGGCTCCGTCCTGATTGACGCCGGTCAGGTAGTAAAGATTGTTTTCCTGACGATAGTGGTAATCCACGTCCAGCGTGTAAATGCGCGGTTCGGTGCTGAACAAAACCATGATCGCTTTGTCGCCCATCCGCTTCATTGCTTCCTGACGGCGTTTGGCCAATTCAGCCAGCCGCTCGGCTTCGCTAATTTTTGGCGCGGATGGAGCAATGCGCCAGGCTTCCGGCGCGTAACTTGTCGCTTCGACTCGCTTGGCAGCGGGCAGAGCAGTCAAAATCAAAATGGCCAGCGTCAGCACAAAAGCCAGGACGCTCAAACGGCGAGAATGCGTCTTCATCGGTTCACCTCTTTGAAGTATTTCGGTCAGGAGACTTTGATCAGGAGCCACAACAATACCACGTGAAAAGCCCAGATCGTAAATGCGTAAGGCAGTTGGAATTTGATGACTCCATATTGGTCGCGCAGGTTTAACAGCGCCGCCGGGACGATGTTGAAATTCGCCGCCATCGGAGTCATTAACGTTCCGCTCGACCCGGCGGTCAGCGTGATAATCGCCGCCATCGCCGGATTGACTCCAAAAGGTTTGATAATTAGCGGTACTAAAACTCCGGTGGCGATGACCGGAAAGGCCGCGAATGAATTGCCCATGACAATCGTGAACAGAGCCATACCCAGACAATTGGCCAACACCAGCAAAAACAAATTGTTGCCGGGAATGACCGATTGAATGCCGCCGGCGATCAAATCGCCGACTTTTGCAGCCGTGAAAATCACTCCCAGCGAAGCCAGCAATTGCGGCAGAATATTTACGGCTCCCATGGCTTCGTTCAATCTGCGGCCTTCGTTCATCATCACCTTGAAACTGGATCGAGTCATCCCTAAAGCGATGACCATTGCGGCCAATCCACCGAAACCCAG
>JAGNMH010000082.1 GCA_017991275.1 Acidobacteriota bacterium | reverse complement strand
GGCGCTGAAATTCCCGGAGCCGATCAAACTGCCGGAAGCTCAAAAGCTGCTGGATGAACGTTCGGCGATGCTGGCTTTCAGTTTAGGCGAGCAGGAATCGTTCCTGTTTGCCGTAACCAGCAACGATTACAAAGTGTTCAAGCTGAAGCCCGCCGCCGAAATTCGCCGGCAGGTTGACGACCTGCTGGGAGCGATTCACGGAAAAGGGCGCGCCAATTCGCCTATGGGCACGTTCAAATCATCCGCCCGTGAGCTTTATCAATCCTTGATCGAACCGGCAAAGGAAATGCTGGCTGGCAAAAGCGAGTTGATCGTCGTCGCGGACGAATCGCTTCACCGATTGCCGTTCGAGGTTTTGCTGACCACTCAGCCTGAAGGCAAATGGGAGCAGTTGCCTTACCTGGTTCGTGATTTTGCCATCAGCTACGCGCCGTCGGTCAGCGTGCTGGCATTTCTGAAAACTCAGCCGAAACACACCACGCCGAAAGATTTCATTGCCTTTGGCGATCCGATTATTGGCAAAGACGATCAGTTGAACGACCAGGCAAAAATGCTGGCTTCGTCAGCCACACGCAGCTTGGCAATCAAACCTGAACGCTTCGGTTTTTGGCGAAAGGTGTTCGGTTCGTCCACTCGCGGAGCTTCAACAGGGACGCTGAAGTTTGACCGGTTGCCTTTCAGCCGCGACGAGGCGACTGAAATTGCCAAGCTTTTTCCCGCCGGAAAGGCCGATTTGTTTTTGGACAAGAACGCCACCGAAGAAAACGCCAAGACAAAAGACCTGCTGGGCCAATACGGCATAGTACATTTTTCGACTCACGGATTGCCGCACGAAGATCGCCCGCGTTTTTCCAGTCTGATTATGTCTTCACCGGCAAAAGCCAAACAGGATACGGCTACGATTGAAGACGGCTGGTTGTCGGCTTACGAAATCTTCAACCTGAAGCTAAAAGCTAATCTGGTTGTTTTGTCGGCCTGCGAAACCGGATTGGGCAAAGAGGTCAAAGGCGAAGGTTTGATGAGCCTGACCCGCGCGTTTATGTATGCGGGTGCGCCTTCGGTTGTTGTCAGTTTGTGGAAAGTGAATGACGCCGCGTCAAAGGATTTGATGGTCGCTTTTTATCGCCAGCTTCGAGGTGGTGAGAAGCTTAGTTATTCCGAAGCTCTGCGACGCGCTCAATTGGAAATGATTGGAAAGGGAAACGCTCCGAAGTTTTGGGCGCCTTTTGTTTTGGTGGGTAAACCGTAAGTTGATGTGTCAGCGATTCAATTTGATCGTCACCGTCTGCTCGCCCAGCCTTTTCTTTTCCTGTCCCCTAACTCCGTAAAGCACCAACCTGTATTTTTCTTCTTTCAACCCGGCGCGACTGATGACCATATTCAACGTGTTTTCGTCTCCCAACGGTCTGAGTCTGGCTGGAGCCTGCGCCAGTTTCCCGCTTTCATCCTGCATTTCAACGATGTAGTTCGGAAAGCTGTTGGGGTTGCTGATTTCAATAATCAGCAACTTTGCCTGGACGCTTGCGGCAAATTCCAGCGACTTGCCTTCACCTGCGCGGACTTCACCAAATGAAAAGTTTTCCGGCTCAATGTTGTTAGGGATTGGCGACACTTCAGTTGGAGGTTGAATTCGCTGTGCAAGTAGAGTTTGTTCGGCAAGCAAAGCTTCGTTCTTCTGGCTGAGGTCTCGAATAGTTTGCTCTGTTCGGGCAGTTTGTCGTTCCAGTTCTTGTCTTGTTTTAGCGACATCATTTCTGGCGGCTTCAGCTTCGCGTTTTTCCTGTTGGACTTGCCAGGCCAAATATACGGTCGAGCCGAACGAAAGCAAAAGGCTGGCGGCTACTGCCAGTCGCATGACCGAATAGGGTTTCTTAACTATTTTCGGCAAAAAAGGGATTACATTCCCAGGGTTCTCTTTTTTGATTTTCGCCCAGAGTTCATGCCATTCGGTTGCAACTTCCGCTTCGGTCATTGGTTCTTCATTTTCACGTGCAGGGTCAAAGAAATCGCTGACGCTTCGGAACAGACTCAAACATTCCGCGCAGACAGCCAAATGATTCTGCATGGCTTCGCGCTGATTCGCCGTCAATTCGCCTTCGTAAAAGGCAATCATCTGCTCTTCGCCAATGTGCCAATAACTTTGGCTGTCAGGCGTAAGAACTGCGGCTTTTAGGTGTTCACGAAACTCGTTCACGCGGAGTAATCCTTTATCTGTGCTTTCATCAAAAATCTATATCTTTGAAATAGGGAGCCAGCTTTTCCTTCAATTTTTCTTTCGACTGATTAATATGAGCTTTGACAGCGCCTTCGGTTATTCCCATCACATTGGCAATTTCCTTACCGCTAGCTTCGGCCATATGTAATTGCAAACACTGACGCATCTTCGGAGGCAATTCTAGTATGGCTTCACGCAGCTTTTTGGCTCTGTCTTTTGCAGAAAAGACTTCAAGCTGATCCGGGGATGGGTCGGCTATCTTGTCAGCGAGCGGGGTAGCATCTTCTGACTCGTTCTGATTTTTTTCGTCTAAAGAAAGGATTGTGGCTTTACGTCTATCGGCGTGTCTTCTGTCCATCTCGTCGTGGAAAACATTCCTTGCAAGCTTCATAAGCCAAGTGCTGAATTGCGAGTCGCCACGAAACCCTTTCAGTCCTTTATAGACGGCAAGAAAGGTCATTTGGGTTAGTTCTTTTACGTTTTCTTCACTTTCTCTTTGACGACGAAAAAAACGGTGAACCTGATCGCAGAAATTTTCATAGAGCTGACGGAAGTTCTCTTCTTCATTCAACCCTTGTTTGATTTCATCAATCAACTCGCAAATTTTATTTTCAGGCAATCGGTTGGAGCGGTTCACGGGCGGGATTATAAGCACACGCCTTATTGTCGGCCAAACAGATAGCAGCGAGGAAAACCCCCTGTCAATCTTTTTTACAGATTTTTATTCCACCGACTAAACTTTCAACCAAGACTTTCCGACTAACACAATTGAAAGCCGACAGTGAAGCAATCAAGAGGAGTATGAGGCGATATGGATAAGGTACTCAGCCATTGTTTCTGTCAAGCCTCGGCCATCCTGTTCGCTCCTCTTGATTGCGTTCGGCACCTTTTGAAAAGCAAAAAGTTACCCTCAGCCATTAGGGTATTTATCGCTGCTTCAGTCGTTTGCTGCGACAGCAACGGCTGAAGCAGTCTGGTCAGGCCTTTAGAAATTTTGCGCTCGCCAGACTTTCTTCCAACCAACTCTCAAACCACTGATCCTAAAACCAAATTGATCCGATAAATAGAATTTGCAATCGGATGCTTCCCGACTGACTCCGAGCAAACAAGCGGGTAATCCCTCAGTTACGTGTACAAAAGTCCAAGCTTGGGGACTCATAGAATTTCGGGCCACTGCAAATAGTGGTTCTTCGCCCGTAACTGAGGGATTACACAAGCGGGCATAAAAATCTTGCCTCCTCCTCTAGCCCAATCCATACTCGTATGCTAAATTCTCGCCCTTCTTGAGGACAGGTCAGGAAGCGGTCAGCCAAACAGTTTTCGGCGGCATAGCTCAGCTGGTTAGAGCGAGGGATTCATAACCCCTAGGTCCGTGGTTCGAGTCCACGTGCCGCCACCAAGAAAAGAAAAAGCAGGCCATTTGAGCCTGCTTTTTCTTTTCGCTGGAAGTCCATTTCCATTTATCACATAGCCGCAGTCAAAGTGTCTTTCAAGTTCAATTCCCTCGCAGCATCCGAAAGCAACACTCGCAAAAAGCTGCTGGGTTGGTTTTGGCGGAAGAATTCGGCGGAGACGGCGGGTTGGAAGCATTCGTCTTCCAGGAAGTGCCAGATTTCGTCGGTGCCGTTTTCGCCTCGGCGGACGGTTTCTGAAATCCACAGGCCGAGCATTGTTCCAAGTGCTGCGCGGACGCTGACGTCGGCTTCACCGGCTTTGAACTGGCGTTCGGTTTGAGCGATCAGGTTGACGGCGTCCGGTTCCAATCGCATGACCCAAATCCGCAGCCAGGCGTAATCGTAATCGGTAATTTTCAGATCACTTAACGACCAGGGAATGCCTCCGAAGCCGAGCTTGTCGGCGCGTTCCAAAATTGCGCAGGTCGCGCGAATGATTGTCTTGATGCCGCCGTATGGCATGAAGGCTCCGAAGACGTCTTCGGGTTCGCTGGGAATCTGAACCAGTGGGCCAGTTGATGCGGGTTTAAGAGCAGGTTCGGGTTCGGCTGGTTCCTGACGGAGCGGTTTGAGCGCGGCGACCATCGTGTTGACCCAGCGCGGCAGAATCCAGACGTTGGTTTCAAGCGTTTCGCGCAGGTCGGTTTCGTTGACAAAACCTTGCAGATAATCGCGGCAGCCTTGCCACAGGTGCAGAAAACTGTCGCTGCCGTTGACCGGATCAAGCAGCGCGCTGATGTGTTCCGGTATGTCCAGGGTTTTCAACCATTGCGGGAATTGTTCAGCCAGATCGGGTTCGGTCAATCCGACTTGCAGAGCGATGCCTTCGCGTTGGGCGGCGAACGAGTCCCACCCCTGGCCGACGCGCAGCCTCAGCCGCATTGAAGCTTCTTTCATCGAACCGATCAGCGGCGGAGCAAAGCTGCCTTCCTTGAAAAGAATTGGTCGCGTCTGGTCGCTGAAAAGAGATGACAGAACCGCGATCCAGTCATCGTCGCCGACCAGGCCTCGGCGTTTTTGCTCGGCGGCCAGCATCATCACCAGCACGCCAATGCCGGCTCTACGTGTCTGAGGGTTTCCCCAGAAAGCAGCGGTCTGGCCGGGCAACAACCAACGGCTGGCGATTTCTTCGTCCAAAGCGTGTGCCCAGTTTTGCAACCATTCAAAATCGCTGTCGTCAGTTCTGAGTTCGGCCAGCGACCAGCCGTCGGCTGTCAGGTGATTGGCGTTGGCGCGGTTGATGATTTCTCGTTGAGCGGCGCGAATCGTTTCGCCGCCTCCGTTTACAGGGATGTCTTGAAAAATAGCCATGATTGAAAGTGATCTCCCACTTGAGCGAATTTCGGCAGATGGCTCGAACCGTTAAAAGTTTTCGTTGATTGAAGATTCGAGCGGGGTACGAGATCAAGGCAGGTCAGTGATCCAACCTTGCGGGGCCTTGCGAGGCGAAACGGAGTTTAATCTGAGTCGGCTGAGACGGGCAATGGAAATTTTCAGCAACGAGCCTGTTTCACAACATGAGGTATAGTTTTTGTCGCGGCCAAGGTCGTCACAAAGTGAAGAGCAACCCCATCCGGTCCCATCACCGTAAAATCGCGCATCCCGTTTTCACGATCACCTATTTCCTTGATAACCGGCAAACTGTGTTGCCGCACTTTGACACGAATAGCATCAACGTCAGCCACCAACACGCACAAACTTCCGACAGGTTTTGGCGGCAATAAAAACAATTGATCGGACTGCTCCAAAAAAATCCTCAGACCTCCTAAACACAATTCGGCGAACTGCGATTCAAGCCTGGCAGGCGTAAAGCCCAGTTTCAGGTAAAACGAAATCGAATGCTCCAGATCGCGCACAAAAAGTTTGAAGATCAGACTGGCATTGCCATGAATGCAAGTTGGCGGTGAACCTGTTCCATACCTGTTCTGACTCTTAAAGTGATTGCCCGCAGCGACTGAGACAAAAGTGAAGTTTGCGGATTGAGCGACTGGATGATCTCCGGCGATCTGTTCAGATTGCCTGGTCACAAAACCATTGGCCAATTCTTTGACATCGGCCACAAACCGGTAACCGCGACGCGGAATAGTGAGAACGTAACGATGATCACGCGGGGTTTCACCCAGCGCGCGCCGCAATACTGAGATGTGAAAAGTGAGATTGTTTTCTTCGACCGAGATTTGTTCCGGCCACAACAAATCCATCAATTCATCGGTTTCGACCACTCTGTCGCGGCGTTCAACCAAAGCCAACAACACTTCGACAGCCTTCGGTCGCAACCGGATTACTGCGCCGTCTTTCTGTAACAACCGACGATTGGCATCCAGGCAAAACTGCCCAAACTCATACGAGCAAGCCGCAAACACAGCAGGCCAGCCTTGAGAATTCGATTGGCTCTTGTTGATATGATTCACTTCAGGCTCCGGGTTATTGGCGGATTGAATTGGAATGTTTATCCGGCAATAAGTGTCGTCAAATATTAAATCCTATCGCCCGGTCGCCAATTTTTTTGCCAGCCGTTCATCGCCGCACGATCACGACTGGAAATACGCCCATGTCATACCAACCAACGCCTGACACTGGCAGGTTACGGCCGCTAATCACCAGGCTCCTGGCCTGCTCAATCCCTGAAGCCGGCGCCAGCAAAGTCACCGAATTCTTTTTAGCCTTAAGCCCTGAGCGGCTCCAAATCAATTGGCCGTCGCCTGAACGCAACTCCAAGCGAAACAGGTTATAGCCTGAATTCGTCAACCTGAAAGTAAGTCGCACCGATTTCGCTTCGGTTGGAATTATCAGTAAGCGTTCAGCCATTTCATTTGAGGAACGCAAACCGGAAAGCGTCCAGGCGAATGCCGGTATTTCCACGCTGCTTGGTTTAGGTTGGGCGATATCCGCCAACTGGCGACGGGCTTTTTCCAATTCTGCGGCTATTTCAACATTGCGGTCGTGCATCACTGCAATCCGGGCACGCAATTCGTTTTCACGTTGGACCAGCAGCGTTCTTTCACGTTCGCTTTCTGCCGCCTTACGCCGCAATTGCCTGTATCCCTGCGCCAACCAGACGCCGCCAAACAACAACACCACCGCCAAACCGGTCACGGCAACCAGGCGAGGCATACGCCAACTGAATAAAAATTTTGGCCGCCACAATGATGGTTCTGTTTTGGGTAACGATGAAATCGGCTGAGTTGCCAGAGGCAATGCCCTGGCTAAGGCTCGATAAAATTCGACCTTCTCGCGCCGCTGCGGAGAATTAAGGTAGGCCTGTTCAAACTTCGCGCGGTGTGTCGCCGTCAGCTTGCCGCAGACATAAGCTTCGATCAGATCGTGTTCGACCGCTTCCAGTCTGGCAAGCAACGCCGGGTCGGCAAAAAACTCCCCTTCCAGCGCCTCCCATTCCGCTTCGGGCAACTCGCGCAACAGGTAACCGATCATTCGCTCTTCGTTGTTTTCTGTCTTTATGACCACAAATTGAAGTGAGGAAAATGGAAAATCTATCGCAACCCGGATTGGCGCAGGCAATTATCCTTGCACTGCCTGAGCCGCTCAACCAAACGGCTGACGCGATTATAAAGGGCAGCCTGATTGATACCCAACTGGCCGGCAATGACCTCGCGTCGCTTGGTGCGTTCGCCGCCCTGGCCGCGAAAATATTCTCGAAGCAATTCCTGCTTGCCGTCCGCCACTGACTGCAAACACTTTTGCATGCAAATTAACTGCGACGAATCCCAGGCTTCATCGGTTTGTGCTTCCGGGACGGGATAACGATCAAGCTCTTCTATTGGAAGATGGTTATTGCGCGGATTCCTTTGCCATTCCAGGTAAACATTCCGAGCCACTCCCAAACAGTAACCGCCAATTTCCCGCACCTCTTCGCCCATTTCTATGCGCCTGGCCACTCGATCCAGAATTTCGTCGGCCAATTCGTCCGAAGCGAAAACAGCGCGCTGTTCCAGATAACGCATCACTGACCGGCGCAAAGCTTCGTATCGCTCGCCCGCATCTTCGCAATGGGCGCTCAGATAATCGAGCAAGGCTTTTAGAGTTACAGGCAGAGTTTCCGGCATGAGGTTCGTCTCCAACGAGCGATTATCGCTGACCGGCCAGATTCGCCCATTCGCCTGACTGAATGAAGCCGGCCCAGTAAAACGGATGCCGATTGTTCTTGCTGCGAATCAATTGCAACTGCACTTGCCGCAATGCCTTGCCCCGGCCATCGCCGCGTTTGAGCGCGGAATAGTACGGAATCATCAAACGTTTCGTCTCTTTATCCGATACCGGCCACAGACTCATCAGCAAGGTTTCGGCTCCGGCCAGAACAAAAGCGCGGCGCAATCCATAAACGCCTTCTCCATTTTTCACCTCGCCCACGCCGGTATCGCAAGCCGACAAAACCACCAGCTTAGTCCCCCACAGATTCAGCGTTGTCGCTTCCATAGCCGTCAACACGCCGTCATCTTCGCCATTTGGCCCGCTTTTGCCTTCGTTGGCTCCGGCAAAAGCCAGACCTGCTCTGAGCAATGGGTTTTCAATATTTGCCGCCAATTTCGCCAATCGGGCATCGGGCGTTCGCAACGGGTCTTCCGCCAAAACGCCGCGGGCGTCTTCGGGCGGTTTTTCCTGATCGGCCAGGAAGAAACCGTGCGTGGCAACATGAAGAATTTTCGGCGCAACCGCTTTTTTCAATTCTGCTTCGGTCGCTTGCGCTTCGGTGAAAATCCGCGACTGCGGAAACAAACGCTTGATGGCGGCGGCTTCCTGCGCCGTTCCCGGCAAAGGGCCGAAGAACTGCCCGCGAAGGTCTTCAGAATCATTCCTGTCGCCTGGCTTCGCAGAACCTTTTTTGGTCGAAACCTCGGCGCGTTTCAAGTTGCCAAAAGCCGGATTGGCCATCACCATCGGCTCGCTGCCACTTTCGCGCGCCACCTGCATCCGCAGCAAATCCCGCCCGCTGCTCAGATAACTCAGCGAATAACTTTCAACCAGATACCGATTGCGTTCATCCACCAAAGCCTCAAACGGAATCAAATTGAGCAGTCCATCCGGCGCAATCAGCAAATGCTTCGTTTCACCCAGCAGCGCGCGCACCGGCCTCATCACTTTTTCATCAACTGCGCGAGCCAGCCGCCGCACATCAGTGCGTTTTGGATCGCGCAAGGCCTTGCGCCAGGCTTCAACCGCTTGGTCAATCGGGGCTGCTTCGCCCAGGTCGCCCCATCGCGGCTGGCCTTGCGCGGTGAGCACGTAGACAGCGTAACGAGCCGCGACATGCTTTAGCGCGGACGGGTCAAACGGCTTGTAAGCCGCGAATTCAATCAGGGTGGCATTGTTGGGAATGGCGAATTGAACAGCGGCAAGCGTGACACGTTTTGTTTGCGCGCGAAATTCCACACTGCGCAATCCAATCTCGGTTTCAAGTTTCTCGGCCACATCCTGCAATTGCTTGAGTCGCTCGCGATAAGTTTCAGGTTTAGCTGCGCCGGGGCCTTCAAGCGCGGCCTTCGCCCACTGTGCGCGCGCGCCGGAAAGTTGATCGAATAAAACCTGATCCGACTGCGCGCCGCGCCCACGCAACCGGGAGATGTTGTCGTTCGTGGCATCGAGCGTGCGCCCTTTGAAACTCAATAGCCCGGTCAGCGCAATCTTCGCCGCTTCCTCATTGTTTGGCGCGTATTGCGTGTGCAGGGTCAGAGCACGATCAACCCCACCCATGTACTGATTGAGGAAAAGAAATTTCTGGCGTTCGGAGCCGACTATCAGATTGGGCTGAATAATGCGCTCAAGCGATGCCTCAGACAGTGTGAAGTATTTGATCGCCGCCGCCACGTCCTGTTTCATCACGTAAGTCCAGGCCAGCCATTCTCTGGTGCTGGCTTCGTTGTGCTCGCTGCCGAGACGCTTTTCCACGGCGGCCAGCGAGCGCAGGAAAAAGGCTTCAGCCTGCACGTAATCGCCTCTGACAAACCACACCCTGCCGAGATTATGCAGCGCGCCGTTCAGCCGGAAATGGTCGCCCGGTTGCTCCATCAGCTTCACTGTTCTTTGAAAATACTGCTCGGCTTTGCCGTAATCTGGCAGATTGATGTAAAGCCATCCCAGAGAATAGAGCGCCTCGGTGACCGTAACATGCTGAGCGCCGAATTTCTTTTCCAGAATCGCCAGCGACCGCAACAGCAGCGGCTCGGCTTGGCCATACCTTCCTTGCCTGACGTAGAGATTAGCCAGGCCGTTGAGCGTATTCGCTGTCGGATCATCATCTCCATATCGTTTCTCTCGGATGGCTAGTGCCCGCAGAAAAAGCGGCTCGGCCTTTTCGTAATCGCCCATCTGCAAGTGAAGTATGGCAAGGTTGTGAAGCGACTGGCCGACCGATTCGTGCTCAGGACCGGCGATCTTCTCGCGAATGGCCAGGGCGCGTTGATAGAGCGGAGCAGCCTGCGCCAACTCTCCGGCGTCATCAAACATCAGCGCCAGCATGTTGATTGACCAGGCCGTTGCCGGATGCTCAGGCCCAAGCGCCCGTTCACGAACCGCGATGGCGCGCCGAAAATACTGCTCTGTCCTCGCCATTTGAGCCTTTGGATCTTCATAGCAAAACCAGCCCAACAGGTTGAGCGTTTGCCCGACATCTGCATGCCAGGAACCAAGCAATCGCTCCTGAATCGCCAGCGCACGTTCGAGCAGCGGAATGGCTTCATCGTACTGGTTTTTCCAACGCGCGATAATGGACTGGTTGTAAAGATTCTGCGCTTCCACCAACTCAGCATCCGCGCTGGTAGCCGCGCGCAACTCCGTCAACCGCACTTCATGTTGCCACTTGCGTTGCTGGCTGATGCGCGGCTGGGCTTCCAATTGGTAATCTCCTGCGACATTGGAAAGCCACGAAAAAGTCAAAGACTCGTCTCGCCAATTTGCCATCATCCATTCATTCAGCTTCTGCTTGTCGGGTCCATACAATGTCACGATCACCGATACGCGGCGCTGATCCACTGTTACCTTAGCGTATTGATTGGCACCCATCGCGATCTGGTAAGACTGTGTCTGTGCACCAACCATTTCGCGCTCAACAGACTTACCCAATTCGAGCGTCATGGCCTCCTGATTTCCAGTTCCTTTTTGCGACGTAGCCTGAGTCCCCTGACTTGGCTGAGCCGTCGTTGCTGCCGGCAAACCAATGGCCAGCAACAGGATAACCGTCAGCGTCAACAGCAATGACCAATCGAAGTGGAGGCGGAATCCGGGAACAACCGTGAATGTCATGGTGAAACCTCGCTTGAAATGGCTGCGCCGCCGGGATGCTGAGAGTGATGGCTCATTACCCGAAACGCCGCCTGTGACAGCAATGATGGAGGGCAACACAACGCTAAGAAATGCTCAGCGTCGCTAACAAATTCTCAGAAAAACTAAGTTGTTTGCTAAGTACTTTCCCGCTACCGATGAATTACCTTGCGCCTGCGTCGGGCTGATGGCTTTCCTGTCTCAGCTTTGGCGCAACGGCGCGTCGCTCGGCCAATGAGTGATGCGCCGGTGCGAATTCTAAGCAAGGCGCTTGAAACTAACAATGGTCGGGAAAAGGTTTTCAGACTTTTCCGCTGCGCCGGATGTTTCTCTCAGAGCCTGGCTGGCTCAAGAAAGGCAGTGAATGTCGGACGCATTGGCAATTGCATCTGTGACTGAAGCTCTGAGGGCGTTGCTGCAAAACGGTCTGAACCGTTACGCCGACCGCGTGGGCGATGTCCGCGTCAGCGTTCTGCCGCCCGACCGCATTGCCGCCGGAGCGGACGAACGCAGTCAGCTCAACCTTTTTCTTTATCGCGTAGCGCCAGCCGCCAGCGGGGACGCCCAACGCGCCAAACCAGCGGACACGGCACGAGCGTCGCGGTTGTCTTTGGATCTTTATTACCTGTTGACGGCTTACGGCGCGCAGGAATTTCACACCGAAGTTTTGCTGGGGGGCGCGCTGAAATTGCTGGCCGAATCGCCTGAGCTGGCGGCAGATTCGGCAGTCAAAAAACAGACGACGATGTTTCCGAAACTGACTTCGTCATTGAAGCTGACTCCGCGCTTTTTATCTTTTGAAGAAATGTCGAAGCTGTGGTCGGGGCTGCAAGCGCGGTATCGGCCTTCCATCGTTTGTCAG
>JAGNMH010000757.1 GCA_017991275.1 Acidobacteriota bacterium | reverse complement strand
GGTGTTGATCGTCCACAGATGCGAATAGAGCAAATCGGCGTCCACGGTGATGGTGTCGAATTTGTCTTTCGTCTTTTTCTCACGGTCGGCTTTGTCTTTGGCGGTGTCACGTGTGACGAAAGCCATCGTCTTGCCGTCGGGCGACCAGCGAAAAGCCGAAACGCCGTTTTCTTCATCGGTCAGCTTCATGGCTTCGCCGCCGTTGGCTGGGATGATCCAAACTTGGTTGCCTTTATCTCGGTCGGCTAAGAACGCGATGCGAAAACCGTCAGGCGACCATTGCGGCGCGTTTTCGCCTTTGTCGCCGTTGGTCAGTTTGGTTGGTTGGCCGCCTTCTGTCGCAATCAGGTAGATGTGCGAAACGCGGCGATTTTCTTTTTTGTCCCATTCGCTAATGGTGTAGGCGATGCGTTTGCCGTCTGGCGAAATCTGCGGCGCGCCGACGTTTTTTATCGCCAGAGCATCTTCGATGGTCATTCGTTTTTGCGCCGTAGCGGTAAACGCCAGCGAGAAAACGAACAGCATTGCCAGAAGAGAGGTTGAAAGCTTCTTCATAACTGCCTCCGCTTGGTTGATTGGACTGGTTTTGTGGAACGTGTTGAAAGACTTGTTTACTGCGAACGCGGGGCATCATAGCTTCAGAGGGATGAAAAATCTATGTCAGGCGATGTAGCGCGGGCTGTCCAGATTGCGCCTTGCTGAGATTGCCTATTGTGGTGATTTGTCGTTACCGCTGAGTGACTTATTGAGAAGACGCAAACTGGACAGTTCGCGCTACAGTGGTAATCTTTGTTGCCTCAAACCAACTTTCAATCTGAGAGAAAAAACTATGATCAGAAAATTGCTTCTGCTTTGCGCCTTGTTCGTTATCGCTGTGATTGTGTTCTTTCATCGTTCGGCAAGTTCGTCTCAAGCCGATTTCGATTTGATCGTCGCCGGAGGCCGCATAGTAGATGGAACTGGCAACCCCTGGTTCCTTGCTGACGTGGCGATCAAAGGCGGACGCATCGCGGAAATCGGAAAGCTCGATCTGAAGCGTGCGGCTCGCGTGATTGACGCCAAAGGCTTGATCGTTTCGCCTGGGTTCATTGACGTTCACACTCACATCGAAGGCGGCATTGAAAACTTTCCGGCGGCGGAAAACTTCCTGCGAATGGGGGTGACTTCGGTGGTGACGGGCAATTGTGGAAGCTCGGCGCAGAATCTGGGCGAATGGTTTTCGCGGCTGGAAAAGCTGGGAGTTTCGATCAATGTCGCTTCGCTGGTTGGACACAACACGGTTCGCCACGAAGGAATGAACGGCGACTTTGACCGAGCACCGACGATGGAAGAATTGCAGAAGATGCGGGGGCTGGTTTCGCAAGCCATGCGCGATGGGGCTGTCGGCTTTTCAACCGGATTGGAGTACGTGCCGGGCACTTATGCCAAAAGCAATGAGATCGTCGCGCTGGCCAAAGCCGCCGCGGAACACGGCGGGCTTTACGCCACGCACATGCGCAACGAAGACGCGACCATCGAAGACGCCATCAAAGAATCATTGCTGGTTGGCGAACAGGCTGGCTGCCCGGTCGAAATTTCTCACTTCAAGATTTCCAGCAAAGCACGTTGGGGAGCCAGCGCCATCACCATCAAATTGGTCGAAGATGCTCGCGCTCGTGGCCAGCAAGTGACCGTGGATCAATACCTGTATCCGGCGTCCAGCACGGGCATAGGCATTCTGTTTCCATCGTGGTTGTTTGACGGCGGCGAAGCCAAAACCAAAGAGCGATTGAGCGACAGCGCGACTCGGCAGCGTGTTCGCCGCGAAATGATTGCCAAAGCCGAAGTCGGCGGCTTCAAGGATTTTGCCTTTGCCTATGTCGCCAGCCATCAGGCCGATTCGTCCATCAACGGCAAAAACATCGCCGAAATCACCAGGCTGAAAAAACAAAAGACCGACGCTGATTCGCAAGCCGAACAGGCGATTGAAATTTTGCAGGCGGGCGGCGCTCAGATGGTTTTGCAGAAAATGTCTGACGCGGATGTGGATCGAATCTTTCGCCAGCCGTTCACTATGATCGCTTCGGATTCGGGAGTTCATAACCCGGATAGCGCCAGCATTCCTCACCCGCGCGGTTACGGGAACAACGCGCGGACTCTGGGTCTTTACTCGCGAGAAAAGAAACTGGTCGGCGTGGAAGAAGCCGTTCGCAAAATGACTTCGCTGCCAGCGGGAACTTTCAAGTTGTGGGATCGCGGCTTGCTCAGACCTGGAATGGCTGCGGATTTGGTGATCTTTGATGAAAAGACTGTCGCTGACCGAGCGACTTTTCAGAAGCCGAAACAGTATCCGACTGGCGTCAACTTCGTTATCGTCAACGGGCAGATCGTGATCGAAAACGACAAGCACACAGGCGCAAAGCCAGGACAAATCTTGCGCGGACGCGGCGCGGGGAAGTGATTGAAGCACGAGCTTGAGCTACAATAGCGCAGTCATTTTAGGCAAAAGGAGCAAACAATGAGCGCATTACCAAAACGGAAATACACGGTTGAAGAGTACATCGAGTTGCTGAAAAGCAGCGACGAACGCTTTGAGTATTTCGCGGGCGAAGTTGTCTCAATGGCTGGAGGTTCAATTTCGCATGGCGATATAGCCGTAAATCTGATTTTAAGTCTGGCTGATAAACTCAAAGATCGGCCTTGTCGGATTATGGGCGGGGATACTGCGATCAAAACGGTAAAAGCTAAGCCCTTTCGTTTTCCTGATGTTTCGGTGGTGTGCGGTGAACGCGTGATCGAACGGATGATGGGATTTGATATGCTGGTCAACCCGCAACTTATCATTGAAGTCCTTTCCAAAACTAGCAGAGCTTATGATTTGAATGAAAAGTTCCTTGCTTACCAGGCCATTGAAAGTTTGAAAGAATACCTGTTGGTAGATCAAAACCGCCCGCACGTCATTCGCCATGTTCGTCAGGCAGATGGTCAATGGCTGCGCGGAGATTTCATTGGAATGGAAAGCTCCGTGAAACTGGAATCGCTTGACGTGGTTTTGTCGTTCACGGAAATTTACCGGATGATTGCTTTCCCGGCGGAGAGTGCTGCTGAAGAGATGTTTGGGTAATTGACGAAAAGAAAAAGCCGCGCGCTCAAACTGAACGCGCGGCAAACGAAAGCCGGTAAAGCGCAGAGTTGAGAGATCAATTCTGC
>JAGNMH010000756.1 GCA_017991275.1 Acidobacteriota bacterium | reverse complement strand
GGCTCCTGTGGATGACGGCAAACGGTATGATGAAGTGCGGCGCGATTTTCCAGAATTGATTTACGCTGCGCCTGTTTGGATTCACCCTGAATCGGGCAACTGGTCTGGCATTCTTCCTTCGCCGGATGACGTGCAGTTTCTGGCCAATCTGACTCGGCACGCGGATTTGAATATCAACCTGGCCTCGACGATGACGCTGGATTTTGCGATTCACGACCGCCCCGTTATCAACATCGCGTTTGATGCAACGGAGCCGCCGATCTTTGGCAAACCGCTTTGGGACTTTTATTACCGCTTCGATCATTACCGCCCGATTGTCGAAATCGGAGCCGCGCGCTTTGCTCGTTCGCGCGAGGAACTGGCCGAACACATCAACGCTTATCTGAACAATCCCGCGCTGGAACGCGATGAACGCCGTCGCCTGGTTGAACTGGAAGTCGCGTTGCCGATTGGCCAGGCTGGAAAGAAGATCGTCGAAACCTTACGTCAAATTTGGAGTGCTACGCCAAAGGCGTAGCTTTGGCATTTCTGGGCAATACGCACGGCTCCAAAAATACGGATATTGAAAGAAAAGCTGCGCCGAAGCGCAGCACTCCAAAATCACTAATGCACATTTGTTTTCTCTGCAACGAATACCCGCCCGGTCGCCACGGCGGAGTAGGCAGTTTCACTCAGACACTGGCGCGCGCGCTGGTCGTTCGCGGCCACAAAGTAACTGTCGTTGGGCTTTACGATTGCGAAAAGATCGGTGACGAATGGGACGAAGGCGTGCGTGTTGTGCGAATGCCACACACCAAATTGCCCGGCGGCGGCTTTTTGCTGAACGGAGCCAGATTGCGATTCATTTTGCGCTATCTGCACAACCAGACGGCAATTGATATTCTGGAAGGGCCGGAACTTAGCCTGGCAATGATTCCAGCAAATTTCCCCGCCGCCAAAGTCATTCGAATGAACGGCGGTCATCAGTTCTTCGCCGCTACTTTGGGCGCAAAGCCAAAACTCTGGCGTAGTTGGCTGGAACGCCGTTCGTTCTCTCGCGCCAATCATTTGTGCGCTGTCAGCAATTACGTCGCCGAAAGCACTCGCCAGCTTTTGCAGTTGGGCAATCGCCCGATTGAGATTCTACCTAACCCTGTGGACACGTTGCGCTTCCAGCCGCAGTCGCCGGAGCTTGAACAAGATGGTTTGATCCTGTTTGCCGGAACCGTTTGCGAAAAGAAAGGAGTGCGGCAGTTGGTGCAGGCTATGCCGCAGATTGTCGCAGCCGTGCCAAAAGCCCATTTGTGGATTGCCGGACGCGATTGGCACGACCCGCAAACCGGCGAATCTTTTATTGAAAAGCTTCGCCGGATGATTCCGGCAGAACTGACCAACCGCATTATTTTCAAAGGCATGATCGAACACGCCCAATTGCCTGGCCTCATGGCTCAGGCTTCGGTGTGTGTCTACCCATCGCACATGGAAGCGATGCCGCTGGCCTGGCTGGAAGGATTGGCTATGGGCAAAGCCGTCGTCGCCAGCCAAACAGGCCCCGGCCCCGAAGCCATCGAAGACGGCGTTTCCGGCTTGCTGTGCAATCCGCACGAACCGGCTTCGATTGCGGAAAAGATGATTGCCGTGTTGAAGGATGAAACGTTGCGGCGTCGGTTGGGCGAACAAGCTCGACTGCGCGCTGTCAACCTGTTTTCGGTGGAAGCATTGGTGAATCGCAACGAAACGTTTTATTCCGCCTGCAAGGCCAACCGATGAAACTCGGCATCGCCACAACCTGCCAGCACATTTTTCATGAAGGCGAATGGTGGACTTACGAACCGTTCGTTCTGGAAATGAACGTCTGGCATGAATTGTTTGACGAATTCGTCGTCGTCGCACCGCTGGATCAAGGGCCACCGCCGAAGTTCTGGGCGCCGTATAAAAACTCTGGCGGCATCACGGTCATTCCTTACCGACGCGATCAAGGCAGCGGAATGAATCAGGAAGCGACCCGGCTTTCAGAAATTCCGCGGATGCTTTACGCGCTGACAAAAGCGGCGCTCAACAGCGATGCTTTTCATCTGCGTTCGCCATCCAGCATTTCCCTGCTGGCGTCATTGGTACTGCCGTTATTGCAGCGAAAACTCTGCGCCAAGTTTGCCGGGCAATGGACTGGTTATCCCGGCGAACCGCTTAGCGTGCGCTGGCAACGCGCCATCCTGAAATCGAAATGGTGGCAGGGATTGGTGACGGTTTATGGCGAATGGCCGGATCAACCATCGCACGTCATTCCGTTTTTCACCTCTGTGCTGAACGCTCAGCAATCCGCACGCGCCGTGGCCGCAGCTAAAAAAAGAACCGCTGCCGAGTTGTCGAATCGAAATTTGCGGCTGCTTTTCGTCGGCAGATTGTCAAAATCCAAAAACGTTCACGCCGTCATCGAAGCTATTGCCCAACTTAAAGCCGAAGGCCTCACCATAGAATGCGACATCGTAGGTGATGGCCCGGAGGGCGAAGCTCTGGAAAAACAAGTCGCTGAATCACGGCTGCAAAATCAAATCAGTTTCGCAGGCGGCGTGGATTTCGACAGCGTGCTGGATTTTTACGAACGCGCCGACGCGCTGGCTCTGATTTCCGAAACAGAAGGCTGGCCAAAGGCAATTGCCGAAGCGATGGCATTCGGGTTGGTCTGCGTCGGCTCTGACAGAGGGCTGGTTCCCTGGATGTTAGGGATCGGCTTGCCGGAAAAACGCGGTCTGGTGATTCAACCCGGCGATGCCGAAGCTCTGGCGGCAGCTCTGCGGCAAATCGCTGGTGAACCTGCTGAACACTTTCAACTAGGGCAGCGCGCGGCGGCCTGGAGCGCCAATTATTCTCTGGAAGGTTTGCGCGAAGCCTTGCGCGATCTGCTCAGCAAAAGCTGGCAGATAGAAATCGGCAACAAATCAAAGTGAAGTTTTTAGACAGCTTGAAAAATCGTTCTTTCCCGCCTCAAACGCTGGCCGTTGCTGTGGCGCTTTGCTCGGCGGCGGCGCTGCTGATCTTTTGGCGAGCCGTGCCCTCCGCTGCTCAGGCCAATGAAAACAGCGATTACCTGAAGTTTTACGAACCCGTTGCTCAAAATCTCGCTTCTGGCAAAGGGTTGGTGACAAACGCCGGTCTGCCAGCGATCCATTATCCGCCTGCCTATCCATTGTTGTTGGCAGCTTCGTTCAAAC